>JAEUKU010000335.1 GCA_016794075.1 Rhodospirillaceae bacterium | reverse complement strand
CTACATCCACATGAACGGCGCGTCGATGTTCTTCATCGTCGTGTACATCCACATCTTCCGCGGTCTCTATTACGGATCCTACAAGGCGCCGCGCGAGTTGCTGTGGCAGCTGGGCGTGGTCATCTACCTGCTGATGATGGCGACCGCCTTCATGGGCTACGTGCTGCCCTGGGGCCAGATGAGCTTCTGGGGCGCCACCGTCATCACCAACCTGTTCTCGGCCATTCCCTGGGTCGGCGATTCGATCGTCACCCTGCTGTGGGGCGGCTTCTCGGTCGACAACCCGACGCTCAACCGCCTCTTCGTGCTGCACTTCCTGCTGCCCTTCGTGATCCTGGCCGTAGTGGTGCTGCATATCGGCGCGCTGCACCGCTTCGGCTCGAACAATCCGCTCGGCATCGACACCAAGGGCCCGCAGGACACCATCCCCTTCCATCCGTACTACACGGTGAAGGACATGTTCGGCCTCGGCGTGTTTTTCATCTTCTTCGCCTTCTGGGTGTTCTGGGCGCCGAACGCGCTGGGCCATCCGGACAACTACATCCCGGCCAACCCGCTCTCGACTCCGGAGCACATCGTGCCGGAATGGTACTACCTGCCGTTCTACGCCATCCTGCGCTCAATCCCGGACAAGCTGATGGGCGTCATCGCCATGGGCGCCTCGATCGTGATCCTGTTCTTCCTGCCCTGGCTCGACCGCTCGCCGGTCCGCTCGGGCACCTTCCGGCCGGTCTTCAAGTGGTTCTTCTGGATCCTGGTCTTCGATTGCGTGATCCTGATGTTCTGCGGCAAGTATGCGCCGGAGGCCTACTGGACGCCGTTCACCTTCGAGATCGTCGACGCGGCCACCTTCACCGAGCGCTATGCGGCGCTGGCGGGGTTGAGCCATGAGGCGGCGCTCAATGCGGTGGGCGAGATGTGGGGCGTCAACTTCGCCAGCGGCACCTTCGGCATCAAGATCGTGCGGCTCGGCCAGTTGGCGACGATCTACTACTTCGCCTACTTCCTCATCATCCTGCCGCTGCTCTCGATCTTCGAGACGCCGAAGCAGGTGCCGCTGTCGATCAGCAAGCCGGTGCTGGGGGGCGGCCGCGCCGCAGCCCACGCCGCCGCCAAGCCGATGGAGAAAGCCTAATGTCCGCCAGTCGCGTCATCCTGGGTCTGTTGACCCTTCTCGCCGGCCTGGCGGCCGTCGCCATCGTGATCGCCAACCCGGTCGCCCATTCCGAGGTCCATGCCGGGCATTGGAGCTTCAAGGGCTTTTTCGGCACCTATGACCAGGCGCAGCTGAAGCGCGGGCATCAGATCTACGCCAATGTCTGCGCCGGCTGTCACTCGATGGACCTGCTCGCCTATCGCGACCTGCAGGAGATCGGCTACACCGAGGACGAGGTGAAGGAGATCGCCGCCGCGGTCCAGGTGATGGACGGCCCCAACGACGCCGGCGAGATGTTCGAGCGGGCCGGCCGGCCGTCGGACCGCTTCAAGGCGCCCTTCGCCAACGAGCAGGCGGCGCGCGCCGCCAACAACGGCGCCCTGCCGCCGGATTTGACCCTGATCGCCAAGTCCCGCGCCGGCGTCGGCTTCCTCGGTTATGAGGGCGCCGACTACATCCACAGCCTGATGACCGGCTACGAGGAAACGCCGCCGGAGGGCGTCACCCTGGGCGAGGGTCTGTACTACAACCACGCCTTCAAGGGCCACCAGATCGCCATGCCGCCGCCGCTGGTCGACAGCCCCGAGGCGCCCCTGGCCCAGCAGGCCGAGGACATCGCCGCCTTCATGAGCTGGGCATCGGAGACGAACCTGGACGACCGGCACCGGATGGGCATCAAGGCCATCCTGTTCCTGGTCATCTTCACGCTCATCGCCTATGCCGCCAAGCGGAAGGTGTGGGCCCACCTGCACTGACCGTTTGCCACAGAAGATGTGACGACCGCCGCCGGGTTGGCTAAGCTCGGCGGCGGTTTTCATTTGAGGGTCTCAGTTCATGGCGCTCGACGCCTGCGGCATCACCGGCATCGACCATACGCTGCTCGGCGTGCGCGACCTGGAGGCGGCGCGGCGCAGCTGGCAGCGCCTCGGCTTCAGCGTGACGCCGCGCGGCCGCCATATCGGCTGGGGCACCGGCAACTACTGCGTGATGCTGGAGGAGGGCTATGTCGAGCTGCTCGGCATCATCGATCCCGCCCAGTTCACCAACAACCTTGACAAGCTGCTGGAGACGCGCGAGGGGCTGCTTGGCCTCGCCTTCGCCACCAATGACGCCAATGCCTGCCGCGACGCGCTGGCCGCAGCCGGGCTGAACCCGGATGGGCCGAAGCAGTTGAAACGCGACCTGGAGCTGCCGACCGGCACGGTAACGCCGGAGTTCCGCCTGGTCTTCCTGCCGCCCGAGGCGACGCCGGCGGTGAGCTGCTTCATCGTGCATCACCTGTCGCCGGAGCTGATCCGCCGGCCGGACTGGCTCGCGCATGCGAACGGCGCGCTGCGGCTGATCTCGGTCACCATCGCCTGCGCCGCGCCGGTCGACGCGGCGATGGCCTATCTGCCGATCTTCGGCCCGGAGCACATCAAGGTGGCGGACGGGTTCACCTCCGTCGCTTGCGGCAACGGCGCGCTGCGCTTCGTGACGTCGGATGCGCTGCGGGAGTTCTATCCCGGGGCCCTGCCTGCGCAATTGCCCGAGCTGCCCTTCGTCGCGGCGATGAAGATCCTGGTCGCCGACAAGGCGCGCTGCCTGGCGCATCTGGCGGCGCAGGGAATTGCCTATCAGATGACCAAGCAGGGCTGCCTGGTACCGGCGGCGGAAGCCAACGGCGCGGTGCTGGAGTTCGTCGCGGGGTAGCAGGCAGGGATCAGGAATCAGGAATCAGTAATCAGACTGCCGTGACTCCTGATTCCTGATCCCTGGCTACCGCCACGTCTCCCGCGCGACGCGGGCGAAGTTGAGGCCGCAGATCTTGTCGATCGCGATTTGGTCATAGCCCTTGGCGCGCAGAAGCTCGACGATGCGCGGTAGCACCTCCGGGCCCGCATTGCCGGTGCCGGCGGAGGAATAGCGCCCGGCGAGCGGCCACCAATAGCCGCGATCCTCGCCCGCCGGATGATCGTCGATGCCGAGATCGAAGGAGATGTCGATGCCGAGGCCGACATGGTCGGGCCCGACGCGCTGCGCCATGTAGTCGATGTGGCGCGCCATCGGCTCGGCGAAGTCGTCCTTCGCCTCCAGGAACAGGCGGATGCCGTTGATGCCGATGACGCCGCCGGTCGCGGCGCAGGCGTCGATCTGGCGGTCGCTG
>JAEUKU010000313.1 GCA_016794075.1 Rhodospirillaceae bacterium | reverse complement strand
CCGCGCCGGGCAGCGAGCGGATGTCGGGCATCCAGCGCAGGCCGCCGGGCACGCCGAGGAATTCGCGCAGGGCGGTCTGCACCGGGCCGGCATAGTCCAGCAGCCCGGTATAGGCATAGGCGATGACATAGGCGGGAAAGGCCATCGGCAGCAGCATGGCCCAGCTGAAGAACTTGCGCCCCGGAAAGCGGCAGAGGGTGGTGAACCAGGCCGCGGGAACGCCCACGATGAGCCCGCCGACCGCCACCCCGACCATGATCAGCAGCGAATTGACCACGTAGTCCTGCAGCACCGTGTCGACCAGGTGCTGCCACACCTCGGTCCGCGGCCGGAGCGCGTTCACCAGCACCGCCGCGACCGGCGCCGCGATCACCGCCGCCAGCAGGATGGCCGTCACGGTCCAGCGCGACGGCAAGCCGATCCGGCGGAGCAGGTCGCGACGGCCGGGCAAGGCGCCGGGCGATGGCGTGGTCAGGGTCACGTGTTCAATCCCGCATGCCGGGCGAAGGCCCGAACGGTGGCCCCGGCATCATACTGCCGGGTGTCCCGACCCTAGTGCGACTTATTCTGAATTGCAATTCAGGGGAAACGGTCCTAGTGGCGCCCCGCCCGCCTCCCACGCAAGGGCTAGGTCGACCGCGCCGCCTTGGTCGCAGTCTCGTCCTCTAGTTCCGCGGCAGCCTCGGCATCCTCGCCCTCGCCGCCGTCGTCATCGTCATCGTCATTGTCATCGTCGTCATCATCGTCGAAGTCGTCATCGTCGCCGCTGTCGTCATCGCCATCATCATCATCGTCGTCGTCGCCATCGGACTCCGCGTCCGCGTCGGCTGCGCCATCGGCGTCGGTCGCGCTGTCGGCCTCTTCCGCGCCCGCCTCGTGCCGGGACAGCACCTCGCTGTCATAGGCATCGTCGGCGGCATCCTCGGCGGCCTCTTCCGGCGGCTGCGCCAGCATGTCGGAGATGTTGCCCTCTTCGTCCTCCGCCTCCTCGCCGACGGCCCCGCCGCCCGGCAACGTGCCCTGCGCGCCCAGCGTCGCGACGGAGGCGCGGGCATCGAGCAGGCCGGCGGCCTTCAGTTCCTCCATGCCCGGCAGCGCCTCGCAGCTCTCGAGCCCGAACTGCTCCAGGAAAGTATCGGTGGTCGCCCAGGTGACCGGCCGGCCCGGCGTCTCGCGCCGCCCCTTCGGCTTGATCCAGCCGATCTCCAGCAGCATGTCGAGCGTGCCCTTGGAGATGGCGACGCCGCGGATCTCCTCGATCTCGGCGCGGGTCACCGGCTGGTGATAGGCGATGATGGCCAGCGTCTCGATCGCGGCGCGGCTCAGCTTGCGGCCCACCTCGCGCTCGATGTGGAATTTCGGCGCCAAATCCGGCGCGGTGCGGAACGCCCAGCGCTTCTCGAAATGCATCAGGTGCACGCCGCGATTGGCATAGAGATCCTTCAGTTCCTGCAGGAGGCCCGGGATGTCGGTGTCCTCGGGCATGCGGCCGGCCAGCTCCTTCTCGCTCAGCGGCTCGGCCGTTGCGAACAGGATCGCCTCGAGGAGGCGCAGGAGTTGAAAGCGATCGTCGGTCATTGCAGTCCTTCGGTGTTCGTCGTCTCGCCGTTCTGGCCGATCTGCGGCCCGCTTCCCTTGCGCATGTAGATCGGGCCGAACAGGGCTTCCTGGCGGAGCTCGATGCGCCCGGTGCGCGCCAGCTCCAGGCTGGCGGCGAAGGTGGCCGCGAGCGCCGCGCGGCGCGGCAGCCCGCGCTGCAGACCGGGCGGCAGGAAGTTCTGCAGCGTGGTCCAGTCCAGCACCTGGCCCAGCATCTCGCCGATCCGCTGCAGCGCATCGTCCATCGAGAACAGATTCATCGGCTGGATCTGCAGCAGGCCCTGCTTGGCGCGGCCGGGATAGGAGCCATAGGCCTTCAGCAGGTCATAGAGCGTGACCTGCCAGACCGGCTTGTCGATGACCTGCACCGGCTCCGGCGCCCCGCGCTGGAAGAAGTCGCGGCCGAATTGTGGCAGGCCCATCAGCGCCTTGCCGGCCTTCTGCATCGCCTCCAGGCGCTGCAGCTGGAAGGCGAGCGCGGCGGCCAGCTCGGCGCCCGAGGGCTCGCCATCGGCCGGCGGCTCAGGCAGCAGCAGGCGGGACTTCAGATAGGCCAGCCACGCCGCCATCACCAGGTAGTCGGCCGCCAGCTCCAGCCGCAGCTTCCGCGCCCGCGCGACGAAGGCCAGGTACTGGTCGGCCAGTTCCAGGATGGAGATCTTCTTGAGGTCGACCTTCTGGTCGCGCGCCAGGGTCAGCAGGACGTCGATCGGGCCCTCGTAGCCGTCGAGGTCGAGGTGCAACTCGCCCTCTTCCCCCGCTGTCGGCCTGACATCGTCATCGCCCGGGAACGGTGCGTCGAACTCTTCACCCAAGACCATCATCACCACCGCCTAACCTGCGGATCCTGCGAAAAATCTCTATCCGGCGGCATGGCCCGTGATCCGAAAAATGAAGTCCTGGATGTGTTCCGCCACCGGCCCGATGATCCACTGCACGATATGGAGGTCCATGCCGAACTGGGCGCCGATCCAGGGCAGCACGATCAAGGCGAGGATCAGCACCATCATCCCCTGCCGCTCCAGCCGCGCTAGGTAGTGGGACAACGGGTACGGAAGCAATCCCACGGCGACTCGCCCCCCGTCCAGGGGCGGCAGGGGGATCATGTTGAACACCGCAAGGATGATATTCAGAAAGACCGACCGGAACAGGATCACATAGATGATGGCGACCAGCGTCGAATCGCGGTGCGGCACCAAGTGCAGGGCGAGCGCGGAAACCACCGCCAGCACCAGGTTGATGCCCGGACCCGCCGCGGCCACCAGGACCATGTCGCGGCGCGGATTGCGCAGCCGCCGGAAATTGACCGGCACCGGCTTGGCGTAACCGAACATGAAGCCGGTGGTGAGATAGAGCAACGTCGGCAGAATGATGGTGCCGAAGGGATCGATGTGCTTCAGCGGGTTGAAGGTCACCCGGCCCAGGCGATAGGCGGTGTCGTCGCCCAGGCGCCACGCGACGAAACCGTGCGCGGCCTCGTGAAAGGTGATGGCGATGATGATCGGGATCGCGACAATCAGGGCCGTCTGAATAATTCCAACAATATCAGCGGACAATCGCGCTGTTCCTTAGTAAGCAGTTGAGCAGCTGCGGCGTTACGCCAGGAGCGCCGTCAGTTCCGCCTCAACCTGGTCGATCTGGGCAACCTTGCCCTTGCCGACCTGGCGGCGGCCCCGTGTGTAGCGCTCTTCAGCGGCCTTGGACAAGGGCGCGGCGCCGGCGGCGATCAGGCGCATCTCCTCCATCTTGCCGTTGCAGTGGAGGGCGACGTCGCAGCCCGCCTTCAGCGCGCGGTAGGTCAGATCGTCGAGCGGGCCGTTCAACGCCTTCATCGACAGATCGTCGGACAGCAGCAAACCGTCGAAGCCGATCTCGCCGCGGATGGTCTCGGCGATCACCTTGGAAGAGAGGGTCGCGGGCAAGGTCGGATCGATCGCCTCGTAGACGATATGGGCGGTCATCGCCCAGGGCATATCGTTCAGCTTGCGGAACGGCAGGAAATCCGTGCGCGCCAGCTCCGCGTGCGGCGTGGCGACCCGCGGCAGGTCATGATGGCTGTCCACCATCGAGCGGCCGTGGCCGGGAATATGCTTGATAATCGGGGTGATGCCGGCCGACATCAATCCTTCGGCTGCGGCGCGGCCCAGGGTCGCGACTTCCTCCGGGTCACCGCTGAACGCACGGTCGCCGATCACGTCATGGGCGCCCGGCTGGTGCACGTCGATCAGCGGCGCGCAATCGACGTCGATGCCGAGCGCCGCCAGCTCCGCGCCGATCAGCTGGTGATTGAGGAACACCGCCTTGGCGCCCGCTTGCGCCTTTTGCCGGGCGAGCGCGCCGAAACGCGCGGCCGGCGCCGCCGCGCGCCAATGCGGCGGACGCAGGCGCTGTACCCGGCCGCCCTCCTGGTCGATCAGCACCGGCGCGTCGGCGTGGGATAACGTTGACCGCAGATCGTCCACCAGCCGCCGGACCTGGTCCGGCGTCTCGATGTTGCGCGCGAAGACGATGAAGCCGAGGGGCTGGACGTCCTGGAAGAACGACCGCTCTTCCTGGGTCAGCGCCAGTCCGGAAACGCCAAAGATCGCCGCCAGCATCTATGCCCTGCCCTCTGCGTCACTCGTGGACGCAGAGGGGTACCCGGCAAGCGGTCACTTGGCAACAATGCAATCCTGACTGCGCGCCTTGAGGTCGGCGCAGAGCTGCTTGGCGGCCGCCCGGTCGGCCAACGGCCCGGCCTGGATGCGGTAGAAGACGCCCGAGGCGCCCTTGTCCACCTTTTCCACGGTCAGCGTCAGCCCGCCAAGCAGCGCGGGGTGCGCCTTCTGCAGCTTGGCCCATTCCGCCTTGGCCGCAGCCTCGGATTTCACCGCGGCGAGCTGGATGCGCGGTCCGCCCGTGGCCGGTGCCGGCGCGGGGGTGGGCGCCACATTGGGTTCCTGCGTTGCCGCTGGTGCCGGTTCGGATTGCGCCGGCGCCACCGCGGCTTCCGGCGCGGGAGCGGGCTCGGGCGTTGCGACCGGGGCTTCGGGCTCGGCCGCCGCCGTGGTCGCTTCGGCGGCGGGCGCGGCCGGTGCTTCGGCGGCGTTCGGTTCGACGACCGGTTCCGGCGCCTCGACGACCGGCGGCGCGGTCACGCTCGGCACGTCCTGCAGGGTCGCGGCGGCGCTGTCGGTGGCCGCGGCTTCGGGTGCCGGCTGGGTCTCCTCGATGGCCGGGGCCGGTGGCGTCACCGGCTGCTCCGGCGGCGGCAGCACGGTCTCCGCCTCGGCCGCCGGCTGGGTGCTGTCCATGTTGTCCAGCACCTGGACGTTCTGGTTCGGCACCTGCAGCCCGCCTTCATCGGCCGGCTTCACCTTTTCCGGCGTGGATTCCGCGGTTATCACCGGCACGTCCTTGGTCCCGCCGCGGCCCGTGCTCCAGAACCAGAAGCCTGCCACCACGGCAACCAGCGCGACGCTCAGGGCCAGGATCCTGCGGTTGCGCCGGCGGCGTTGCACCGCCGACTCATGGTCCACGGTCAGGGCATCACCGATCGGCGGCGGCGGCAGGCCGGCCAGCAAGTCTGGCTGCTGTTCCTGACCCGGCGTTGCGGCCTGGCCCGGAGTTGCGGCCTGGGCCGGCGCGGGCGTCGCGGAGACAGGCTGCTCGCTTGCCGCCGGCGGCGCTTCCTTGTTCATCATGCGGGCCAGCGGGCTGCCGGGGCGCTGCACCGTTGGCGCCTGGGCGGGCGCGCCCGGCGTCGAACCCGGCGTCGCCTCCGGCGCCGCCGACGTCATGAAACGCGGCCGAGAAAACATCGCCCGCGGCAATTCCGGTTCGGCCGGCGGCTGGCCCTCGGAAGAGGCTCTCGGCGCCATGCCGGCCGGGACCGGCTTGAAACCCGGTTCCGCCCGCAGGTCGTTGGCCGGCTGCGCCGGATCGGGCCGCGGCGGCTGGGCTTGCGCCGCGGCCGGGGGGAGCGCGCCGGCAGGCGCATCGGCGGGCGCGTCGGTTGGCGGCGAGAGGTCGCCGCGCAGCCGGCTCAAGGCGGCGGCAACGCTGGCCTGGATCTGATCGGGTTTGACGTTTTCCTGCGACATGGCGGTTCTCCAGCAAGACTCGGGCCTGCGCTACCGCACAAATGCGGCGTTATTGAGCCCCCGCCCGGATGTGATCCCCGCTCGCCCGGGCATTGCTGCAAGCACTTATCCACAACTGAATCAGTGATTCGCCGAGTCGGTCAAGCGTGACGACTCGGACCCGGCCCTGTAAATCCCGGATTCGACTAGATTTTTTGCGGAGTCAGGCGCGCTCGTAAAGATCGAACAGACGCCTGTGCGTCTCTAGCGCAAATTTATCGGTCATGCCGGCGATATAGTCGCCGACCACCCGCGCCGTCTCGGCGCTGCCGGCGCCCGCGGTCAGGGCGTGCCATTCCGGCGGCAGCAGCTGCGGCCGTTCGAGGTGCAGATCGAACAGCTCGCTCACCACCCGCTTCGCCTTCAGCGTCATCTGGTTGACCCGGTGATGGCGATACATGCGGGCGAACAGGAACTCCTTGAGCGCCCGGTCGTTGGCGCGCATGGTTTCCGAGAAGGCCGCCACAGGGGCCGTCCGGGCCCGGATGTCGGCGACATCCTTTGCCGGCGCCGCCGCCAGTCGGCGCGTGGTCTCGGCGATCACGTCGCGGACCATGAGATTGATCATCCGCCGCACCGCCTCGTGGATCAGGCGCGGCGTCTCCAATCCGGGATAGCGCCCCATCACCTCTTCGATCACCGGACCGGCTAGCGGCACATTCGCCAGGTCGCCAAGCTCGAACAGCCCGGCGCGCAGGCCGTCGTCGATGTCATGGTTGTTGTAGGCGATGTCGTCGCTGAGCGCCGCCACCTGCGCCTCCAGCCCGGCGAAGCCGGAGAGCTCGAGGTCGCTCCGCTTGCAATATGCGGCGATGGTGGCCGGCACCGGCCGCGCCTGCGCCTTGGCCGAGGCGTGCGGGCCAAGCAGCGGGCCGTTGTGCTTCACGACGCCTTCCAGCGTTTCCCAGGTGAGGTTCAGGCCGTCGAACTCGGCGTAGCGCCGCTCCAGCATGGTGACGATGCGGAAGGTCTGCTCGTTGTGGTCGAAGCCGCCGAACTCGTGCATGCAGTGATCGAGCGCCTCCTCCCCGGCATGGCCGAACGGCGTGTGGCCGAGGTCATGCGCCAGCGCCACGGCTTCCGCCAGATCCTCGTTGAGGCCGAGCGAGCGGGCGATCGAGCGGGCGATCTGCGCCACCTCCAGGCTGTGGGTCAGCCGCGTGCGGTAGTGATCGCCCTCGTGATAGACGAAGACCTGGGTCTTGTGCTTCAGGCGGCGGAAGGCGGTCGAATGGATGATGCGGTCGCGGTCCCGTTGGAACACCGAGCGGTTGGCGCTCTCCGGCTCGGCGACCAGGCGGCCGCGCGAGGCCTCGGGATGGCTGGCATAGGACTGCATTTCGGCAAGCTAATCGGCCCTTGCCGCGCTGGCAACGAATCCCGGTCCTCCCCGTACACCCGCCATGCTCCCCGCCATGCCACTGTGGTATACCCGCCTCCCGTCTCATCTTCCCCCCTGATTTCAGGGGGTTACTCGATGCCCTAGCATTGCGCTGGGGTTTGACATTCGCCCGGCCGGCCCTACATTAAAGACGATGATTCACTTGCCTGTAGAAACCCGATGAACGACATGACGCCGATGCCCGACCGACAGGTCAGCGTGTCCGACAGCGCGGTGAAGCGCATCGCGCATCTGATCGCCGCCGAGGGCGACGACAAGCTGATGCTGCGCCTGAGCGTCTCGGGCGGCGGCTGCTCGGGCTTCCAGTATGGCTTCTCCTTCGACAACACCGCGCAGGTCGACGATCACGTCTTCGAGCGCGACGGCGTGAAGGTCGTGGTGGACGAGGCCTCGCTCGACCTGCTCTCCGGCGCCGAGATCGATTTCGTCGAGGACCTGGTCGGCGCCTCGTTCCAGGTCAAGAACCCCAACGCCAAATCCTCCTGCGGCTGCGGCTCCTCCTTCTCCGTCGGCTGAGCCC
>JAEUKU010000299.1 GCA_016794075.1 Rhodospirillaceae bacterium | reverse complement strand
ATGTGGCGGATGCCCGCCGCCCAGTAGCGACGCAGCAGTTCCTCGATCTCCGCCTTGCTCTGGCCGACGCAGGTGAGGTGCGCCGCCGGGCGCAGATGCGTCTCGCCGAAGATGCGCGTCACGGTGCCGAAGGTGGCGTCGCGCGTGCCGCCGCCGGCGCCATAGGTCACCGAGACGAATTGCGGCAGCAGCGGCTCCAACGCGCGGATCGCCGCCCACAACTGCGCCTCCGCCGCCGGGGTCTTGGGCGGGAAGAACTCGAAGCTGACCGTCGGCTTCTGCGCCCGTGCAGCATGCGCGGCGGCGCTTGCGTGGCCGGTCATGCCAGAACGGCGCCTGACGTCGAAAGGAAAATGAGCATAAATCCGGCGAGCCTAAGCGAAAAATGGTCGTTTCCAGGCGAATCCTAGTAGTCGCTTTGATTGCTGAACACAACGGCAAATGTCGGCAGGCGCGTCCTCCGGCCGGCGTTTCGCGCGCCGCGTGTCGCGAAAGTCGCAGGAGATCTTCAGGCCGGCGGCGAGATGAAATCCGCGCTGGCAGAGACCTGCGCCCGGTCCATCGCCTCGTCGAGCAGGGCCACGACCGGCACCGTCATCATCTCCTGCCACCAGGCCAGGAGGTCCAGTACGTCGCCGCGATTGGCGAGGGTGACGCGGATTGCGATGTAATCGGCGCCGTCTTCCGCCGCCACCATGCAGGCATGGCGCTCGGCCGGACATTCGGCGCCGAGAATGAGGCCGTCGCCGAGCTTGCGGCGGAGATCCTTCACCCGCGCGGGATCGGTGAGATGCACGCCGTCGGCCGCGATTGCGGCCCGGAGATCCGGATCGTCACAGACCAGGGCCGGCCGGTCGGAATCCTGGATGCGCTTGACGAGCGCGCGGCCGGCGGCATCCGCCTTCGTGTCCCGCGGCAGCAGCACGCTGGCCGCCAGCGGGTCGGCGAGCAGGGCGTCGAGTGCCGCCGAAGGGTTTTCCTGGGCGACGCCGGGGGCCAGACGCAGAAACAGCCGGCAGGGTTCTCCTGCCGGCTGCTCCGCATCCTTGCTGGAAGCGGGGATGGCGCTACTCCTTGCCCTGGTAGATCTTGATCAGGGTGTCGAGCAGCTTCAGCGCGTCGGCGCGCGGGCGCTGGAAGGTGTTGCGGCCGATGATCGAGCCGTTGCCGCCGCCGTCGCGGATGGCGCGCGCCTCCTCGAAGATGCCTTCCTCGCCCTTGGCAGCACCGCCGGAGAAGACCACGATGCGCTTGCCGTTGAAGCAGGACTGCACCACATGGGCGATGCGCTCGCTCAAGGTGCCGATGGCGATCTTCTCCTTCTCGTAGACCTTCTTGGCCTCGGCCTGCTCGAGGAAGCTGGTCGGCGGCTTCACCTTGATGATGTGGGCGCCGGCCAAAGCCGCCATGTGCGCGGCATAGGCGCAGATGTCCATCGCCGTCTCGCCGTCCTTCGACAGTGTGTCGCCGCGCGGATAGGACCACAGCACGGCGGCGAGGCCGCAGGCCTTCGCCTCGGCGGCGAGCTCGCGGAACTCCTCGATCATGTCGAAGGCGTTGTCGGAACCCGGATAGATGGTGAAGCCGATCGCCGAACAGCCGAGGCGCAGCGCGTCGTTCACCGTCGCGGTCACCGCCTGGTCCTTCACCCGCGACAGCGAGTTGGAGGAGTTGAGCTTCAGGATGGTCGGGATCTGCCCGGCGAAGGTGTCGGCGCCGGCCTCGATCATGCCGAGCGGGGCGGCATAGGCGGAGAGGCCCGCCTCGATCGCGATCTCGAACAGGTAATGCGGGTCATAGGCCGGCGGGTTGGGCGCGAAGCTGCGCGCCGGGCCGTGCTCGAAACCCTGGTCCACGGGGAGGATCACCAGCTTGCCGGTGCCGCCGAGACGGCCGTTCATCAGGATGCGAGCCAGATTGGCCTTGGTCCCGGGATTGTCGCTTTCGTAATGGGAGAGGATGTCGCGGACTTTGCGGGTAAGCTTCATTGCGCGTCCCTGTGTTTTGCCGTGGCGGAGGAGCCGGCGGGTTGCTGCGGTCGCGGGCTTCATAGCGAAGCCGGCGGGGTTGTTCAATCCGGGGCAAGGCGTCGCGCCGGAAATCGCCGCTTGCGGCGACTCACGTGGCGCCCCGACCATGACCGGGCAAACGCATCAAAAGATTGATTTGAAAGGATAATACCAATGCGTCTCCTGACTAGGCGGGGGTTCCAGTGCGTGCTTGGCGCCGCCCTCTGTCTCACCCTCGCCGCGCCGCCGCAGGCCGCGGCGCAGGACAGTACCCTGATCGTCGCCGGCAGGATCCCGGCCGGCGAGCTGATTCTGACCCGCGCGGAATTGCTGGCCCTGCCGCAGCACGAATTGACCGAGCAGCCGATGAACTTCCCCGATGCCGGAAAGTTCCGCGGTCCGTTGCTGGCCGACGTGCTCAAGCTCGCCAACGCGGAGGCGGGCGCGACGGAGGCGACCCTGGTGGCGCTGGACGAATACAAGGTGGCGATCACCGTCGCCGAGATGGACAAGTATCAGCCGATCCTGGCCGTGGATCTGGACGGCGTGCCGCTCGCCGGTCACGATTTCGGACCTTACTATGTGATGTGGCCGTTCAAGGAGCGGCCGGAGATCGACAACGAGACCTTCCAGGCCAAGGCGATCTGGCAGGTGATCAAGATCGACGTGCGGTGAGCGACCACATGGACCTATGGCGCTGGGACTGGCTGCCGGAACTGGGCGCGGGGCACGAGGATTTTTCCTATGAGTTCCGCGCCGGCAGCCACGTCTTGAGCGGCACGGTTTCCGCCGTGCTGGAAGGACGCGCCATCGAAGGTACCTATCTGGTCGAGGCCGATGCAGCGTGGCGGACTCGCCGCGTCGTGGTTGATCTCGCCAGCCCGGGCGGCCGGTTGGAGCTGCGCGCCAACGGCAGCGGCCGCTGGAGCGACAAGGACGGCGTGTGGATCCCCGCGCTCGACGGCTGCCTCGACATTGACATCTCGCTCACGCCGGCGACCAACACGCTGCCGATCCGCCGGCTCGATCTCGCCATCGGCCAGGCGGCGGAGATCGAGGTCGCCTATGTTCTGGCGCCGGAATTGCGGCTGCGCACCGGGCGCCAGGTGTATGAGCGGCTGGACGAAAGGCGGTGGCGGTTCCAGGCGCCAGACAGCGGCTTCACCGCCGAGCTCACGGTCGATGCGGAGGGCTTCGTCATCGACTATCCCGGCCTGTTCACCCGCGCCAAATGAGTCAGGCCACGCCGTTCTCCGCCAGCACCCGCGCGACCGCCGGTCGCGCATTCACCGCCGCGACCACGCGCGCGATGTTGGGGCAGCGGGCATAAAGCGCCGCGCGGTTCGGCCGCGCCCACAGGGTCACCATCATCAGGTAGATGTCGGCGGCCGAAATGTTCGGACCCAGCATGAAGCCGCCGGTTTCGCCCAGGCGCCGCTCGACGATGTCGAACAGGGCGTCGACCTTGGCGCGCACCGCCTCGCCCAGCGACTTGCGCGTGGCCGCGTCGCCGATGGCATTGTCCTTGTCCTCCAGGAACTCGGCGGCGTTCATGGTCGAATAGATCTCGGCGTTCATCCAGGTGAGCCAGGCGAGATAGACCGCGTGGTCCGGCGTACCCGGGCGCGGCGCCAGGTCGCTTGCCGTCGTATCGGTCAGATGCGCGACGATGGCCGAGCTCTCGAACACCAGCCGGCCGTCGGCCAGCACCAGGGTCGGCACGTAGCCGAGCGGGTTGACCTGGCGATAGGCGCCGCGCCGCTCCTCCGGCGTCAGCCAGATCATCTCATGCGCGATGCCGAGCTCCGCCAGCACGCATTGCGGCGCCAGCGAGCCCCAGGATTTCACGCCGTAGAGTTTGTACATGATTCATCCCCCTTGCTCGCGCATCGCGATCGAGTCCCTATCATCGCCGGGCTCGTCCCGGTGACGGCGATGAGGCTACATCAACGGCTGAACGCAACTTGGCAGCATCCTAGCCGACGATGCGCCCCGAGTTCGGCGCCGGGTTCTCGCCGAGATCCTGGAAGAAGCGGAGCAGATAGCCGTCCGGGTCCTGCACCAGGAACTGACGATTGCCGGAATATGTCCCCCCTGCGCGATACCAGGCCTCCTCCACGGGCCGAAACAGCGGAATGTTCGCCGCGAGCAGCCGCGCCAGGATGCCGTCGAGATCATTCACCTCGATCTGCAGGTTGATGCCGCGACCATAGGGCTTCTCGCGCTGCGCCGTCAGCCAGAAGTCGGTCTCCTGCTCGATCATGATCTCGACCCCGTCGAGATCGAGATAGGCGAATTTCTCCGCCGGCCGATCGTATTTCACCGCGAAGCCGACGATCCGGACATAGAAGTCGAGGCTCGCCGCATGGTTGGAGACGAGCAGTTCCGGCACCAGTTTCGCCATGACGGCTCCTAAGGTTATTGACCTGACGCGGCGTCCGATCTGGCGCGGCGCTCGGCGGCGGGCTCGATGGCGCGCAGCTGATCGGGCGTCATCTGCGTCGGCGCGCCGATCAGGGGCACGGGACGCCGGCGCAGATAGGCCAGCCAATAGGTGAGCGCGACGAGGCAGGCACCGCCGAGGAGGTTGCCGGCGATCACCGCGACCTGGGTGGAGATCACGGCACTGGACGAGAGCGTCGTCGTCGCGATCTTGGCATCGGCGAGCAGCATCAGGAACTCGGACGGCGACCACGGCGATTGCAGCAGCCAGCCGAGCGACAGGTAGTAGAAATTCGCCACCGAATGCTCGAAGCCGGCGGCGACGAAGGCGGTGACCGGCAGAATGACGATCAGCACCTTGTCGGTGACGCTGCGCGCCGCGAGCGAGCCCCAGACGGCGAGGCACACCAGCACGTTGCACATGACGCCGCGCCAGAAGGCGGCGCCCAGCGGCAACGCGGCCTTGGCGGTCGCGATCTCCACCGCGGTCACGCCGACCTGCAGGTCATCCATCAGCCAGTGGCCGGAGAGATAGACGAGCAGGGCGGTGCCGACCGCGCCGACCAGGTTGCCGAGCAGCACCAGCACCCAGGCGCGCAGCATCGCGCCGAGAGAGAGCTTGCGGCTGGCCCAGGCGATGGTCATCAGCACGTCGCCGGTGAACAGCTCGGCGCCGCAGACGACGACCAGGATCAGGCCCATGGAGAAGACCAGCGCCGGGATGAGCCGCGCGAGGCCGAAGGGGAGCGCATCGCCGATGCCCGTCGCGGTCAGGGTCGAGAACATGGCGCCCAGCGCAATGAAGGCGCCGGCCAGCACCGACAGCGTCATCAGGGTGAGGACATCGCGCTGCGCCTTGGCGACGCCGCTGGCCTCGGCCTTCTCGGCCACGGCCTCGGGCAGCAAAGCGTCCAAAGTCGGCGATGTTGTCATGTTTCCCCCGAGCGTGTTCTTCCGGCGATCCTTGTCGTCTACTATGACAGTTCTGCGACCAGAACCGTGGCGTCGCGCTGCGACGCGATGTCCCGCAGCGCCGCCACCGCCGCCGGATGGCCCCGGAAGCGGATACGCCGAATGCCCTCGGCGAAGGCCGCATGGGCGAAATCGGCGCGGTCGCCGCAATCCAGCGTCAGGGTGAAGGCATCCGCCGGAAACTCCGCCGCCAGCATCCGGTTCAGCTCGGCGAACCACAGCACCCCGTATGTGAGCGCGGCGTCGGGCGGGCTTTCGAGCTCCGCCGCGACGCCGCTTGATCGGGCCGCCGCGACGGCGGCGCGGGCTTCGGCCAGGCTAGCGACGACGACGCGATGTGTTTCCTGCGCCGTCATCGCATCTTCGACTTATCCCAGCTTGCCCATCGCCACGGCGGTGTCGCCCATGCGGTTGGAGAAGCCCCATTCGTTGTCGTACCAGGACAGCACGCGCACGAAGGTGCCGTCGATGACCTGGGTCTGCGACAGATCGAAGGTGGAACTCGCCGGGTTGTGGTTGAAATCCATCGACACCAGCGGCTCCTCGTTGGTGGCGAGGACGCCCTTCAGCGGGCCGTTCGCCGCCTTGATGATGGCGGCGTTGACCTTTTCCTTGGTGGTCGGCTTCTTGGCGACGAACTTGAAATCGACCAGCGAGACGTTGGGCGTCGGCACGCGGATCGAGGATCCGTCCAGCTTGCCGGCCAGTTCCGGCAGCACCAGGCCGACGGCCTTGGCCGCACCCGTCGTGGTCGGGATCATGTTCAGGGCCGCGGCGCGGGCGCGGTAGAGATCCTTGTGCATGGTGTCCAGAGTCGGCTGGTCGCCGGTATAGGAATGGATCGTCGTCATGTAGCCGTGCTCGATGCCGATCGCCTTGTGCAGGACGAAGGCGACCGGCGCCAGGCAATTGGTGGTGCAGGAGGCGTTGGAGACGATCCTGTGGGTCTTCTTCAGCTTCTGGTGGTTGACGCCGTAGACGACGGTCAGGTCGACATCGGTGCCGGGGGCGGAGATCAGCACCTTCTTGGCGCCCGCGGTCAGGTGCGCGGCGGCCTTGTCCTTGGCGGTGAACAGGCCCGTGCACTCCAGCGCGATGTCGACACCCAGCGCCTTCCACGGCAGCTTGGCGGGGTCGCGCTCGGCGCTCACCTTCATCCAGCCGCTGCCGACATCCATCTGGTCGCCGCGGGTGCGGACCATGCCGCGGAAATGGCCATGGACGGTGTCGTGGCGGAACAGATGCGCATTGGTCTCGACCGGGCCGAGGTCGTTGATGCCTACCACCTCGATATCCTCGCGGCCGCTTTCCATGATCGCGCGCAGCACCAGGCGGCCGATGCGCCCGAACCCGTTGATGGCAACTTTGACAGTCATGCTTTCCTCTCGAAGAAATAGCGTCGGTTAGAGCTTCGCCTTGACCTTGTCGACGATCGCCGAAGCGGTAATGCCGAAATGCTTGTAAAGTTCACCGGCCGGCGCCGAGGCGCCGAAGCCGGGCATGCCGATGAAGATGCCGTCGCCGCCCAGATAGCGCTCCCAGCCGAAGCCGATCGCCGCCTCGATGCCGACGCGCAGCCCGTCGCCCAGAACTTCCGTGCGGTAGCTCTCCGGCTGCTCGTCGAACAGCTCCCAGCAGGGCAGCGAGACGACCGCCGTGCCGATGCCCTGGGCCTCCAGCCTCTCGCGCGCCTCGACGGCGAGCATGACCTCGGAGCCGGTGGCGATCAGCGTCACCTGGCGCTTGGCCTTGGCCGGGCGGATGATGTAGCCGCCGCGGGCGCAGTGATTGGCGACCGCGGAATCGGCGCGCAGATGCGGCAGCGCCTGGCGGGTGAGGGCGAGGATCGAGGGGCG
>JAEUKU010000206.1 GCA_016794075.1 Rhodospirillaceae bacterium | reverse complement strand
TGCTGGAGCCGACCACCGTCTGCGCCGCCCATTGCCGCTGGTGCCTGCGCGGGCAATATCCGGTGAAGACGCTGTCGGAGGATGAAATCGTCACCGCCGCGCGCTATTTCGGCGAGGCGGCGGAATGCGCCGAGGTCGACGAGGTGCTGATCACCGGCGGCGATCCGCTGATGTCGCCGAAGCTGCTGCGCCGGGCGCTCACCGCCCTGCAGGAATTCGCGCCGAACATCCGCACCATCCGCATCGGCAGCCGGGTGCCGTTCCAGGCGCCGGAGCGCATCGACGACGACCTGCTTTCGGTGCTGTCGGCGCTGCGCCATCACCGGCTGGAGATCGGAATCAACGTCAACCACCCGGTCGAGTTCTGGCCGGAGACACGAGCTGCCCTGGCGCGGCTGCGCGCGGCCGGCGCAATCCTCTACAACCAGCATCCGCTGCTGAAAGGCGTGAACGACGATCTTGCCACTCTCTCCGCGCTCTACGCCGCTTTGCGCGACACCGAGATCGAGGCGCATTACCTGTTCCATGCCATCCCGATGCGCGGCATGAGCCATCATCGCACCTCCGTGATGAAGGGCGCCCAACTGGCCTTGCGCCTCGCCGCCTCCGGCGAGTTCTCCGGCCGGGCCAAGCCGCGCTACGCGCTGATGACCGATATCGGCAAGATCGTGCTTTACGAGGGCGCGATCCTCCGCCGCCGCACCGCCGACAATGCGATCCTGCTCCGCTCGGGCTACCGCCCCGAGGACCGCCTGCGCTGGAACCCGAGCTGGCGGATGCCCGACAGCGTCGAGCTCGACGACGAGGGTTTCATGTGCGTCTGGTACCAGGACGGCGACGACACGCCGGCCGCGCTCCCGGTGCGCGCGCTGGCGCTGGAATCCTGAGCGGCGCTATCCGGCGAAGCCGGCCGAGCGGTGCACCTCGCGCCCGCCGAGCAGGGTCAGCTCGACCTCGGTGCCGGCGATGTCGTAGGGATCGATCGCGAAAATGTCGCGGTCGAGCAGGATCAGATCGGCCCAATTGCCGGGGCTCAGTGAGCCGGTCTCCTCGGCGCGCCAGGCGGCGGCCGCGGCGTTCACGGTGTAGCCGCGCACCACGTCTTCTACAGTGATGCGCTCCTGCGGCTGGAAGACGGGATGGTCGCGGCTTCGCTCCGGCGGCTGGCGCGTCACCGCGGTCTGCATGATGGGGAAGGGGTTGAGCGTGGAGACACCCCAATCGCTGCTGACCGCGTAGGGCGCGCCGGCATCGATGATCGAGCGCCAGGGATACATCCAGCGGCCGCGCGCCTCGCCCACCAAGGGCATTGCCACGTCGGTCACCGAGGGCTCGTTGCGCGCCCAGAGCGGCTGGATGTTGGCGACGGCGCCCAGTTCGCGGAAGCGCGGGATGTCGGCCGGGTCGATCATCTGCACATGGGCGAGCTGGTGCAGGCTGGGCCAGGCGCCGTTGGCCTTGCGCGCGGCTTCCAGGCAATCGAAGGCGGCGCGCGTGGCGCCGTCGCCGATGACATGGATGTGGATCTGGAAGCGCGCCGCGTCGAAGGCGACGAACAGTTCTTCCAGATGCTCGCGATCGAACATCAGCGGCGCATTGCCACCGGCGGCGTCGGAATAGGGTTCGAGCATCAACGCGCTGCGGTTCTCCAGAACGCCATCGAGGAAGAACTTGGCGGAGTGCATCTCTACCATCGGCGTGCGGTGGTCGCGGCGCAGCGCGTCTAGCCGCGCCACGGCGTCGGCGACCTTCTCTTCCGGGAACACCTTGCCGGTGGCGCGGATGCGGACGCTGAGCTCGCCCGCTGCGTCGAGGCCCTTGTAGACCCGCATGTGCCGCTCGGCCACCATGGCGTCGAGTACGCCGGTGATGCCGTGCCGGTTGCAGAGCGCCTGGCCGTAGCGCACGCCGTTGGCGTAATCGGCATCGACGCGCTTGGGCATGCGGCTGCGCACCCAGTCGACCGCGTCCTCGTAGAGCAGGCCCGTCGGCGCGCCATTATCGTCGAGCACGAAGTGGCCGTTCGCCGGGTCGGGCGTGCCCTTCCTGAGCCCGACCAGCTCGCAGCCCAGGCTGTTGATTGCGGCATTGTGGCCGTCGGACGCATAGATGTAGACCGGCCGGTCGGGCACCGCGGCGTCGAGAACATGGCGATCCAAATTGTGCTCGCCGAAGATGCCGGAATACCAGCCGACCCCGCGCACCCAGGGATCGTCCGGCCGGCTCGCCGCGAAATCGCGCACCAGGCGCTGGAGCTCCTCGACCGTGCGTGCTTCCTCGAGATTGACGCTGGTGCAGAAGCCGGTGCCGCTGTCCTGCAGGTGGATGTGGGTATCCTGGAAGCCGGGCAGCAGGAGGCGGCCGCCGGCCTCGATCATCCGCGTCCGGCCGTTGCCCAGCCCGCGGATCTCCGCGTCGTCGCCCAGCGCCAGCACGTGGCCGTCGGCGATCGCGATGGCCCGCGCGCGCGGCCGCAGCGGGTCCATGCTGCGGATGTCGGCGTTGACGATCACGAGGTCCGGTGCGTTTTTGCTGCCCATGTCTGTCCCCTGGCTTAGCTCATGCGCGGCACAGTGGGATAGTGCGGGCATCGGTGTCAATTACCATGAACGAACGTTCATGATATCTATGCGCGCCAGCAGGACCATGGCGATAGGACCGGGCGATATGCGCTATGATGCCGCCATGAATCGGGATCTCATCCGCGGCGGTCGTCTTTGCGGCGCCACCGTGCGCGCTACGCGACCGGCGGCCCGCACATGACCGCGCCGGCCTTCTCGGTCATCCTGTCGACCTACAACCGGGGCCGGCACATCGTCCCCACCATCGCCTCGGTCCTGCGGCAGGATCTGGCTGATTTCGAGCTCCTGGTGATCGGCGACGCCTGCACCGACGACACCGAGGCGGCGGTGCAGGGCTGCGCCGATCCGCGCGTGACCTGGTATAATTTGCCGCAACGCGCCGGCAGCCAATCCGGCCCCAACAATGCCGGCCTCGCCCGCGCGCGCGGCCGCTACATCGCCTATCTCGGCCATGACGACCTGTGGGCGCCGGATCACCTGACCGCGCTCGGTGCCTGTTTCGCGGCCGAACCCGACGCCGCTTTCGCCGTGAGCGGGGCCATCTTCTATGGACCGCCGGCCAGCGGCGAGCACCACGTCACCGGGCTGTTCACCGCCGCGGATGCGCCCTTGGAGCGATTCTTCTTTCCGCCGTCGTCGATCGCGCATCGCCGCGACGTCGCCGCGCGCATCGGTCCCTGGCGCCATCAGGATGAGGTGCGGTCGCATGTGGATGAGGAGTTCATGCTCCGCGCCATGGCCGCGGGGCTGCGTTTCGCATCGACTGGCCGCATCACGGTGCACAAGATTGCCGGCGGCTATCGCTATCTTTCCTATCTCTATCCGGATTCGGCCGAGCAGGACCTGCTGCTGCGCATGATGGCCGAACCGGGCTTTGCCGATTTCACGGCGAAAGTCGTGCGCCGGGCCCGGGCTATAGGCAAGTTCATGTCGCCGCGCTCGGCCGATTTCTCCGCCTTCGCGCCGGGCCAGCTCACGCGCAAGAACCGGGCCGCCAAGGGGCTGGAACGGCCATCCCCGCAGCCGCTTCTCGGCAGGATGACGCTGCCGCCGTTCCACGGCATCGGCGGCCGAGACTGGCGCGCGATGGAAAAGACCTTCGGCCGCCGCGGGCGCTGGTCCGGACCCAGCCCCAGGCCGAAGCTGCTCCTGGCCGTCTCGGGCGGCTGGGCGAAGCTGCGCATCAAGCTGAGCGCGGAGCCCGCCACGGCGCTCGATGCCCTGCGGCTCAGCATCAACGGCGCGCCGGTCCGCTTCACGCTGACGCCGGAGCGCAAGCTGCCCGGCTGGCACATCCTGCGTTGCACGGCGCGGCTGAAGCCGGACGACTGTTCCGTCATCGAGTTCGACCTGACTGGCGGGCTGCCGCTCGAACGCCTGGTGCGCGAGGTCGGCGGGCTCGACCGCCGCATCGCGCTCGGCAAGACCACGCTGCGCCCGCTGCGCTGGCCGGGGCGGCTGCTCGCCGCCATGGGATTGCCATGCTGAGACGGGATCCCGTGCTTAAGGAACCTCCGGCCGCGCGTGGGGCAGGAAGGCGGGACGCCCGCGCAGCCGCTCGTAATAGGCGGATACCGCCGGATAGGCCGTGCGCTCGATCGGCGCGAACAGCCAGCGATGCACGGCGAGGCCGACCGGGATGTCGGCCAGGGTGAAGGCGGCGCCGGCAATATGCGCGCCGGTTGCGGCCAGCTCTCCCTCGAGGATCGCCATCTGCTGGTTCCAGGCCGCGATGCTGTGCGCGATTTGCGCCGGGTCATTGAAGGCGGGGTTCCTGCGCACCAGCGCAACCACCGCATAGCGGGCGGCGAAACTGAGTTCGCTCGCCATCCAATCCATCCAGCGTTCGATCAGCGCGCGGGCGCGCGGCTCGGCCGGCAGCAGATCGGCGCGGCCATGCTTGGCGGCGAGATAGCGGCAGATGGTGTTCGATTCCCACAGCACGAAATCGCCGTCCTTGATGACGGGGATGAGGGCATTGGGATTGAGCGCCAGGAATTCCGGCTCCTTGGTCGAGCGGAAGCCGCTGCCCCAATCCTCGCGCGTGTAGGGAATGCCGATCTCGTCGCAGGTCCACAGCACCTTGCGTACGTTGATGGAGCTGGAACGGCCGAGAATCTGGAGCATGTGACACCATAGCGGCAGCGCTCGCTGAGGTCTATTTGGGCCGCCGAACGCTGGCGCAACCTATGGGGGTATCAACGCGCTGATATGCTCTTGGCATCACCCTTCCCCCCGCGCCCCAATTCGGCCATAACATTCTGCGACAGAATGGTGACAGATTCTCGGGGGTTAACCACTTCGCATGGCGCGCAAGCTGTTCGGGACCGACGGGGTCAGGGGCCAGGCCACTAGCGAGCCGATCACGGCGGCGACGGCGCTGATCCTGGCGCTGGCCGCGGGGGCGCATTTCCGGCGTGGGGAGCACCGGCACCGGGTCGTCATCGGCAAGGATACGCGGCTCTCGGGCTATATGCTGGAGACGGCGCTGACCGCCGGCTTCCTCTCCATGGGCATGGACGTGCTGCTGCTGGGCCCGCTGCCCACGCCGGCGGTCGCCATGCTGGCCCGGGTGATGCGCTGCGACCTCGGGGTGATGATCTCGGCCTCGCACAATCCCTACCAGGACAACGGTATCAAGCTGTTCGGACCCGACGGCTACAAGCTCTCCGACGCCATCGAGGCGGAGATCGAGCGGCGCATGGCGGAGAACGACTTCGCCAAGTCGCTGTCGCCCTCCGCCGAGCTCGGCCGCGCCAGGCGCATCGACGACGCGCCCGGCCGCTATATCGAGTTCGTGAAGTCCGCCTTCCCCAAGGGCCGCAGCCTGGACGGGCTCAAGATCGTGGTCGATTGCGCGAATGGCGCAGCCTACAAGGTGGCGCCGACCGTGCTGTGGGAACTGGGCGCGGAAGTGATCCCGGTCGCCTGCGAGCCGAACGGCACCAACATCAACAAGCACTGCGGCGCTGTGCATCCGGCCAGCATGCAGAGCCAGGTGGTCGCCCATGGCGCCGATCTGGGCATCGCACTCGACGGCGACGCCGACCGGCTCATCGTCGCCGACGAGAAGGGGCAGCTCTTGGACGGCGACCAGCTGATGGGTGCCATCGCCCAATCCTGGCACGCGCACGGCCTGCTGAAGGGTGGCGGCATCTGCGCCACCGTCATGTCCAATCTGGGGCTGGAGCGCATGCTGGGCGGGCTGGGGCTCAGGCTATGGCGTGCGGCGGTCGGCGACCGCTACGTGCTGGAGGAGATGCGCCGGACCGGCTGCAACCTGGGTGGCGAGCAATCCGGCCACATCATCCTCAGCGATTTCGCCACCACCGGCGACGGCTTGCTGGCGGCGCTGCAGATCCTGGCCCTGGCGGCGGAAAAGCAGCGGCCCTTGAGCGAAGTGGGCCGCGTCTTCGCGCCGCTGCCGCAGGTGCTGAAAAGCGTGCGCTTCTCCGCCGCCACGCAGCCGCTCGACAACCCGCAGGTGCGGCAGGCCATCGCCAGCGGCGAGGCGGCGCTCAACGGCAAAGGCCGGCTGCTGATCCGCAAATCCGGCACCGAGCCGGTGATCCGGGTGATGGGCGAGGGCGAGGATGCGGCCCTGGTCGACCGCGTCGTCGCCGACATCGTGGCCGCGGTGCAGGCCGCGGCATAGATCGGCGCATCTTTCCTCAAATCATCGCCAAGGACTGACCTTTCGGTCCCACCGGTTTTTCGCATCGCCGACATTCAGGTGTGTAGGTCAAGCGATCGCACGGAATCGCTGCGATGCGGCATCGGCGCTGCCTTTGCGCCAGCGCGAAATATGGCAACATTCCCCGGCTACTGAAAAGCGTTCCCGCGACGCGCGTTTTCCGCATTTCACATCTCAAAGATCGGGGAGTTCCGATGTCCAATTCCATGAAAGGCATGAGTCTGGTCACGCTCGAAGAATTCTCCTCCGAGCAGATCGAAGCCATCGTTGCGCAGTCGATCGAGCTGAAGCGCAAGAAGCAGCAGCGCATCTTTCCGCGTGCGCTGGTCAATCGCAATTTCTGCCTCATCTTCCTGCGGCCCTCCTGCCGCACCCGCGCCGCCTTCGCCGTCGCCGCGGCGGACGAGGGCGCCAACGCCCAGGTCATCGCCAAGGAGGAGATCCGCTTCGGCCAGGGCGAGAGCGTGAAGGACATCGCCCGCGTGCTGGGCCGCATGTTCGACGGCATCGCGATCCGCGCCTACGACAATCACCTGATCGAGGAGGTTGCGGAGCATGCCGGGGTGCCGGTGTGGAACGCGCTCAGCGAGCAGCATCACCCGACCCAGGCGCTGGCCGACCTCATGACCCTGCAGGAGAACGGCATCCGCCTCTGCGGCGGGAAGATGACCTTCATCGGCGAGGGCAAGGCCAACGTCATCACCTCGCTGATGGTGGCGGCCGCGAAGGTCGGGCTGGAGCTCAGGATCGTCACCCCGCCGGGCCACGAGCCGGAGCCGAGCCTGGTCGACCGCCTGCTGGGCTGGAGCCCGCGCAACCAGGCGCGCATCCTCGTCACCAACGACCTGCGCGAGGGGCTGCAGGGCACGGACGCGGTCTATTCCGACATGTGGGTGCCGATGGAGGGCGACTGGGACATCGAAGCGATGGCGCGCGACTTCCAGCCCTACCGCCTCACCCGGGAGGCGATGGCGATGACCGAGAATCCCAACGCCATCTTCCTGCATTGCATGCCGGCGCAGCACAACTTCGAGA
Organism: Rhodospirillaceae bacterium; assembly: GCA_016794075.1. GTDB lineage: Bacteria > Pseudomonadota > Alphaproteobacteria > Dongiales > Dongiaceae > Dongia_A. The sequence goes on along the minus strand of JAEUKU010000206.1, from coordinate 8,868 downwards.
CCGCCTTCGCCCGCAAGTTCCCGAGCACCATCGAGGTCACCGACGAGGTGTTCGAAGGCCCGCGGAGCCGCGCCATCGACCAGGCCGAAAACCGCCTGCACACGATCAAATCGGTGATGGTGGCGACCGTCTGAAAGGGTAGGGGCGCCCGCGATCTGCGCATCGCGAGCGCCCCCGCCCGCAGCTAGGCCGGCAAGCCGGGCTGCGGGATGATCAGGTCGGACAGCGCCAGGTTGGTGACGTTCTCCAGCGTCACCAGCGTGACGAAGCTGTCGGCGCCGCCGTCCTTGTCGAACTTCAGCAGGGTGTCGCCACCGCTGACCTCGACCTTGAAATAGCCGCCGGCAATGGCCTCGTCGCCGCTGATGCCGAAATCCTGGAACAGATCGAACAAGTCGATCTTGTCCTTTCCGGTCTCGAATCCGGCGATGGTGTCGCCGCCGAGATTGGCGAGATCGCCGGAGCTGTCGAGGCGATAGAGGAACAGGTCGTTGCCGGCGCCGCCGTTCATCGCATCGGCGCCGAGGCCGCCTTCGAGAACGTCGTTCCCGTCGCCGCCATTCAGGGTGTCGGTTCCGCCGCCACCGCGGATCGTGTCGGCGCCCTTGCCGCCATTGATGGTATCGGCGCCGACATAGCCGATGATGACGTTGTCGAGATCGTTGCCGTTGACCGTGACGCCGCCGCCGAGAATCGTCACCATCTCGAGATTGGCTCCGAGATTGAGATTGACGTAGGTGACGACATGGTCGGTGCCACCATTCACGGCCTCCTGGATGACGTCGCCTGCATCCACCACGTAGTAGGTATCGTCACCCAGGCCGCCGACCATCGTGTCGTCTCCGGCCTCGCCATAGAGCAGGTCGTTGCCGTCCCCTCCGAGGAGGAGATCGTTGCCGGCATTGCCATTCAGGATGTCGTGGCCGGCATCGCCGCGCAGCGTGTCGTTGCCGTTGCCGCCGTGCAGGCGATCCGATCCGAGGCCGCCGATCAGCGTGTCGTCGCCGTCCAGGCCATACAGGGCGTCGTTGCCGTCCTTCCCGTCGAGCGTATCGTTGCCGTTCCCGCCGCGGATCTCGTTCGCGAGGGCATTTCCGGTGCCGGCTGATGCGAGGCCGCTGAGGAGTTCGAGGTTCTCGACATTGCCGCCCAGCACGTAGCTGGTCAGGGTCGTCCGCACCTTGTCGATCCCCTCGTTGAGGTTCTCGACGACCTTGTCGGCCAGGCTGTCGACATAATAGAGGTCGTCGTCCTTGCCGCCCTTCATGACGTCGTTGCCAAGGCCCCCGTCGAGGATGTCGTTGCCGTAACCGCCGATCAGGGTGTCGTTGCCGCCCTGGCCGGCCAGCGCATTGCCGCCGTAGTTGCCGACGATGATATTGGCGAGGGCGTTGCCGCCACCCTCGATATTGCCGCTGCCCAGCAGGGTCAGGTTCTCGAGATTCGCCCCAAGCTCGTAGCTCACGGCGGCGGTGACTTCGTCGATTCCCTCGTTCGCGAGTTCAATGACCGTGTCGTCCTGGTCGACCAGGTCGTAATAGTCGTTGCCAGCGCCGCCGGAAAGCTTGTCGGCACCGAGGCCGCCGGCAAGCCGGTCATTGCCCGCCCCGCCGTCAAGCTCATCATCGCCGCCGCCGCCGAGCAGCTGGTCGTTGCCGGCCCCGCCGAACAACCGGTCCTTGCCGTCGCGGGCGATCAGGACGTCGTTGCCGGCGCGGCCGTCGAGGATGTTGTCGTAGTCGTTGTCGAAGATGACGTTGTCGAGGGCGTTGCCGTAGCCGTCGAAATTGCCCGCCCCGGTCAGGGCCAGGACTTCCACATTGGCGCCGTTCGGCGTTGCCAGGTCGAACGAGATCTCCGAGTTGATCTGGTCGTAGCCCTGGCCTGCCAGTTCCGTGATCTTGTCCGACGTGGAATTGACGTAGTACAGATCGTCGCCGGCGCCTCCGCGCATGTCGTCCGCGCCCAGGCCGCCAAAAAGGATGTCGTTCCCGGCCTCGCCCACGAGCACGTCGTTGCCATTGCCGGCATAGAGGAAGTCGTCGCCGGCGCCGCCATTCATCTGGTCGTTGCCTTCGCCGCCGAAGAGCTGATCCTTGCCGAGACCGCCGATCAGGGTGTCGTCGCCTTCGCCGCCGTCGAGCTTGTCATTGCCGGCGCCGCCATCGATCCTGTTCTTGCCGTCACCGCCGTTGATGACGTTGTCGAGGGCGTTGCCGGTTCCGCTGATGTCGTCGATCGAGTTGAGGTCGAGATTCTCCAGGTTGGCGCCAAGCACGTAGCTGATGGTGCTGGAAACCCGATCGATGCCTTCGTTTGCCTTCTCGATGACGATGTCCTTGAGCCCGTCGACGAGATAAAGGTCGTCGCCCTTGCCGCCGTACATCTTGTCGTCGCCGGACCAGCCGAACAGCTGGTCGTTGCCGAGTCCGCCGAAAAGGGTGTCGTTGCCGTCCCAGCCGTTCAGCACGTTGTTGCCGTCATTGCCGACCAGGACATTGGCGAGTGCATTGCCGGTCGCGTTGACATTGGCGGCGCCGATGAGGGTGACATTCTCGATGTTTTCCAGGCCTGCGACGTTGAGGCTGATAAGCTGCGCCGTGCGGATCTCGTCGATTCCCTGGTTGACGCCTTCGGTGATCGTGTTGGTCGAACTGCCCAGGATATAGACGTCGTTTCCGGCGCCGCCGGCGAGCTGGTTAACACCGGCGCCGCCATCGAGTACGTCATTGCCGGCGCCGCCATAGAGTGTGTCGTCACCTTCGCCGCCGAGCACGGTGTCGTTGCCGTCGCCGCCGAGCAGGGTATCGTTGCCGAGCTGACCTTCCAGGCGATCGTTGCCGTTTTCGCCATAGAGCACGTCGTTGCCGTCGCCGCCCAGGATCGTGTCGTTGCCGTCGCCGCCAAAGGCGATGTCCTTGCCCCAGCCGCAATCGAGGATGTCGTTGCCAGTTTCGCCGTAAAGATTGTCGTCGCCTTCGCCGGCCACCAGGCGGTCGTCACCGGCGCCGCCATAGAGGGTGTTGCTGCCGGTGCCGCCGTAAATGAAGTTGTTGAGGGCGTTTCCGATCCCGTAGGTATTGCCGCCGCCGCTGGCCATGTACAGATTTTCGATATGCGCGTATGTGGCGCCTCGCAGGTCGAAGCTGAAGCCCACGTGAATCGTATCGATGCCCTGCCCCGCGGTCTCGACGATCTTGTTGTTCGGGTCATCGACATAGTAGCGATCGTCGCCGGCGCCGCCGATCATGACGTCATAGCCGTAGCCGCCATGGAGCGTGTCGTTGCCGGCGCCGCCCTGGAGCAGGTCGTTGCCGTTGCCGCCAACGAGGGCATCGTCGCCGGTGCCGCCGATCAGCGTGTCGTCGCCGTCTTTGCCCAGCAGGTAGTCGTTGCCAGCCTGGCCGTCGAGCTTGTTGCTGTCGCCGTTGCCCTCGATGGTGTTGGCTAGCGCGTTGCCAATGCCGATCGTCGGGCCGGCGAATTGCCCGAAGGCAAGGTCTTCCACATGGGCCCCCAGCGTGTAGCTGGCCAGCGTCGTCGTCACGCGGTCGTAGCCGCCGTTGGCGACTTCCACCACCTTGTCGTTCTTGTCTTCGACGAAGTAGGCGTCATTGCCGCCGCCGCCGACCATGAGATCGGCGCCGAGGCCGCCGGCGAGATTGTCGTCGCCAAGGCCTCCATAGAGAGTGTCGTTGCCTCCGTCGCCATTGAGGATGTTGTTGCCGCTATTGCCGGTGATGACGTTGTTGAGCGTATTGCCCAGGCCACTGCTGTTGCCGGTTCCGGTCAGGGTGAGATTCTCGATGTTGAGGTAGTCGGCGAGGGCGAGGTCGATCGACTGGCCGGTGCGGATCTCGTCAATGCCCTGGCCGGCGAGTTCCAGCACGGAATCCTGGCCGGAGAGGACGTAGACGTCGTTGCCGAGACCGCCGGCGAGCGAATCGTCGCCCTCGCCGCCATCGAGGAAATCGTTGCCTTCGTGCCCGCCCAGGTCGTCGTTCCCAGTGCCGCCCAGCAAAATGTCGTTGCCGGCGTGACCGAGCAGGAAGTCTTTGCCGGCGCCGCCGGATAGCGTGTCGTTGCCGATCCCGCCAACGACCACGTCGTCGCCGGCGCCGCCATCCAGCACGTCGTCGCCCTCCTGGCCCTCCAGGTCGTCATTGTCCGCGCCGCCATAGAGGGTATCGTTGCCGGTGCCGCCGAAGAGGACGTCGTTGCCGAAGGAGCCGTCGATCCAATCTTTGCCGGCGCCGCCATTGAGCGTGTTGTTACCCGCGTTTCCGGAGAGGGTGTTGTCGAGGGCGTTGCCGTAGCCGTTGATATTGCCGATGCCGTACAGGTAGAGCGCTTCGACATTGGCGCCCCGGGTGGCGAGGTCGAAGGTGACTGAAGAGGCGACGGAGTCGATGCCCTGGCCAGCGAGCTCCACGATCTGGTCGCCCAGGCTGTCGACGAAATAGACGTCGTGACCGACGCCCCCCGTCATGACATCGTCGCCGGAATCGCCGCTCAACTTGTCGTTTCCGGCGCCGCCCAGCAAGATGTCATTGCCGTCCCCGCCCAGGATCGCGTCATCGCCGGCGCCCCCATCCAGCCTGTTGTTGGCGGTGGTGCCGGTAATCTCGTTGTTGAGCGTGTTCCCGGTTCCGTTGAGCGCGCCGGCCGTCAGCGCCAGGTTCTCGACATTTGCGCTGAGCACATAGTTGATGGCGGAAGTCACCTTGTCGATGCCCTCGCCGGCCTTCTCGATCACCTTGTCGCCGGTGTTGTCGACATAGTAGGTGTCGTTGTCGGCGCCGCCGGCCATGACATCGTTGCCGAGACCGCCGTTCAGATAGTCGGCGCCGCCCCCGCCGAGCAGAACGTCGTCGCCCGCCCGCCCGTCCAGGGTGTTGGATTGCACGGTGCCGGAGATGACATTGTTCAGCGCATTGCCGTAGGCGGACACGCCGCCGGCTCCGAGCAGCGTCACGTTCTCGATGTCGGCGATGTTGAACACCATGCCGGTGTAGTAGCCGGTCTTGTCCAGGTCCACCTCGTTGGCCGACCGGACCGTGTCGGTCCCTTCGCCGGCCAGCTCGATGACCGCGTCCTTGAAGCTCATCGGGTCATTCAGGACATAGATGTCGTTGCCGATCCCGCCGACCAGCACGTCTTCGTCGGCGTCGCCATTCAGGGTATCGTCGCCGGCACCGCCGATCAGCGTGTCGTTGCCACTACCGCCGCCGATCTCGTCATTCCCGGCGCCGCCGTCGAGCGTGTTGTCCTTGGTATTGCCGCCGATGATGTTGTTGAGGGCGTTGCCCTTGCCGTCGATCTTGTCGTTTCCCGCGAGGGCGAGGTTCTCGACATTGGCGCCGCCGATCGAGAGATCGAAGGTGATGAAGGACTGGATCCGGTCATTGCCTTGGCCGGCAATCTCGGTCACCTTGTCGCTGACGCTGTCGACGATATAGAAATCGTCGCCGGTGCCGCCCTGCATGTTGGCATTGCCGTCGGTGCCGTCGAGGGAGTCGTTGCCGGTGCCGCCCAAGAGCAGGTCGTCGCCGGTGCCGCCGTAGAGGTAGTCGTGGCCGGCGCCGCCGATCAGCGTATCATTGCCGGCGCCGCCGCCCAGCGCATCGTGGCCCGCGCCGCCATCGATCGCGTTGCCGAGCCCGTTGCCGATGATGACGTTGTCGAGCGCGTTGCCGGCGCCGTTGAGCGCGCCGCCGACCAGCTGCAGGTTCTCGACATTGGCGGCGAGCCCCGTGGAGATCGAGGAATAGACCCAGTCCTCCTTGCCCTTGTTGGCCAGTTCGAACACCACGTCGCCGGGATTGTCGACGAAGTAGACGTCGTTGCCGTCGCCGCCCGCCATCACATCGGCCCCGGTCAGTCCGTTCAGCGTGTCGTCGAGGTTGCCGCCGACGAGGACGTCGTTGACGGCGGTGCCGATCACATTGGTCATGTTCGTTCTCCAAGCTCCTGGCGCGCAGACAAGGGCATTCACGCGCAGCGGGGCGCCGCAGCCTCCGCGCGTGTGGGACGATGCTTTTCGGTGGTTCGGCCAGTGCCGCGGCGCGGACCCTTGCGGGAAGCCGCGACACGTTTCAAATATTGGCCGGCTTAATGGGCGTGTTGCGGGTCAATGGCGGTCATCAATCTCGGTTCCGTCGAAAAATTTGCGGGACCCTAAGCGCGGCCGATCAGGAGATTGTCAACTCCCCATCAAAAGCCACTCAAAAGACCCGCAAAAGCGCATCTGCTGTGGTGCTTCCCACAATCTGACCGGACTCCGCCAGTTCAGCATCTGTAGCGGCCCCGCGCCGCGCCCGCCGGCTCCCTGGCAAGCCGTTGATATCCAAGGTGCCGCGAAGGGGAGCAGCCGCCCGTCAGGCGGCGCCCGCAGTGCAGTTTATGGAGCGGCGCGAATCAGTCCGCGATGCTTGGCAAATCCATTTGGATCGCAAAGTGTTAGCGCTCGGTGCGCTGGCCTTGATCGGGACAGGGTGAGTGCTAGAACCAGCCGAATTGGCGCAGCACCAGGGCGGTGCCGAGGCCGATGGCGATGGTCGCCAGCAGGTTGCGGGTGAGGAGCGACGTGGCGATGGCGGCAATGGTGGCGAACAGATCCGGATTGAGCCATTCGGCGCCGTTGGGCGCCGCGTCGAGGTGCAGCGCCGCGGGCACGATGATCGCCGTCAGCACCGCGACCGGCGAATGGGTCAGCGCGCGCTCGATGATCGCCGGAATGCGGATGCGGTCGGCCATCAGGAACAGCGGGCAGCGCAGCACCAGGTTGATCAGCGCCATGCCGAGGATGATGATGGCGACGCTCACGGCATCCTCCGCGCCGCGACGATGCGGTCCACCGCCACCGCGCCGCAGATGGCGGCGAGCGTCGCGATGGTGAGGCCGAGATTGTGCGGCAGGAAGGCGAGGGCGGCGGCCAGCACGCCGGCGATCGCCGCCGCGGCGCGGGCACCGGGCGTGGTCAGCTTCTGCACCACCATGCCGATGAAGGTGGCGATGGCGGCGAAGCCGAGGCCGGTATCCTCCAGCCCGGTGACCTGGCTGCCGGCGACGATTCCGAGCAGGGTCCAGAAATTCCAGTTGAGATGCATCGCCACGACGGAGCTGAAATACGCCCAGTGGCTGAGCTCGTGCCGGCCGAGCCGCCGATAGCGGTCTTCCATCGCGGCGAAGGTCTCGTCGGTCAGTCCCGCCGACAGCACGAAGCGCCAGGGCAGCGACAGATGCCGCACATAGGGCACCAGCGCGGCCGCGTAGAGCGTATGGCGCAGATTGAGGATGAAGGTCGCCAGCCAGATGGTCCAGGCGCCGGCGCCGAGCGCCAGCAGCGAGATGGCGACGAATTGCGCCGAGCCGGAGAACACGAACAGCGACATCGCCATGGTCTCGAACGGGTGCAGGCCCTGCGCCGTCGCCAGCGCGCCGAAGATCACGCCGAAGGGCGCCGCGCCGACCATGAAGGGGAAGGTGACCTTGAGGCCGTCGCCGATCTCGGCGCGCAGCGCGGCGCGCCGGCCCGACGGCGTAAATTGGGACCCCGGCGGCAGCTCGGCCGCGGCGGGCACGCTCGAGCCGTCAGACAAGGCTGAAATCCGCCCGCTTCTTCTCGCGCGCCAGCTTGGCGACGATGTCGAGGCCGCGCGCCACCGTGTCGATGGAGCAGGGGGCGCTGATGCTGATGCGCACGCCGTTGCGGACGTTGCGGGACAGCGAGAAGCTGCTCGCCGGGCAGACCGCGACGCCGCGGATGCGCGCCTGCAGGGTGAAGGAATCCGCCGGCCATTCCTCCGGCAGGTCGAGCCAGCCGTGCATGGCGTTGGGATGCGCCTGGTAGGGCAGGCCGGCCAGGATCTCCTTCGCCATCGCCTGGCGGCGGTTGCATTCATCGCGCCGCTTGGTCGAGATGCGCTGGCCCTCGCCGTTGTCGATCCAGCGCGCGGCGATCTCGGCGGCGACCGGCATCGCCATCCCGGGGGTGGAGCGCAGCGCCTCGTTCATCAGCGCGCCGTCCTCGGTCAGCACGCCAAGATAGCCGACGCGCAGTCCCGGCGCGACGGATTTGGAGACGCTGGTGCAGAAGACACCGAGTTCCGGCGCGTGCGAGATCAGCGGCTTCGGCGCGTCCGGCACGAGAAAGCCGTAGACGTCGTCCTCGACGATCTTGACGCCGTAGCGCCGCGCCACCTCCGCCAGCTCGCGCCGGCGCCGCTCCGGCATCACGGTCGAGGTCGGGTTCTGCAGATTGGGCACGCAATAGAGCGCCTTCACATTGCGGCCGCGGCAGGCGGCGTCGAAGGCGTCGGGCAGGATGCCGTCTGAATCCATCGCCAGGCCCTGCACGCGGAAGCGCAGGAAATCGGCGAGGCGCCGCAGGCCCGGCCAGGTCAGCATCTCGGTCAGCACGGTGTCGCCGGGCTCGGTCAGCGCGCCGAGCGCCACCGTCATCGCATGCTGCGCGCCGGCGGTGATCAGCACGCGGTCGGGATCGATGGAGACGCCGCAGCCGGCGAGGAACTGCGCGCCGGCCTCGCGATGCGGCCGGTTGCCGCCGTTCGGCTGGTAGTTGAGCAGGGCGCCGATGCCTTGCTGCTCCGACAACTCGCGCAGCACCGCGCGCAGCACGTGGTCGTATTCGCCGCCGGCATCGAGATCGGTCGGCGTGTTGATGGCGAAATCGATCAGGCTCGCCTCGCTTGCCGCCTGCGGGGCGGCGCCGAGGATCGGTGCGCTGGACCGGATGTTGGCGCGGATGGCGATGTCGCTGCGCACGAAGGTGCCGCGGCCGACCTCGCCGCCAATCAAGCCGCGCCGTTCCGCTTCGCTATAGGCGCGGGTCACGGTGCCAACGGT
>JAEUKU010000156.1 GCA_016794075.1 Rhodospirillaceae bacterium | reverse complement strand
GGTTGAAATCGACGTCATAGCCGTCGGGGTACAGGAAGTTCTCTTCTTCGGTGGGCGAGAAGAAACGCTGCTGGGTCTTGCCCGACAGCTTTTCCATGTGCAGGCCCATTTGCATCGAACGCTCAGCCATGAGTGGCTTTCTCCCAGAACTTGGACCGAGACCGGCCCCTACGCCGTTGTCTTTGTTGAGGTCGCGCGCCGCTAGGCCCGCGCCTCCGCTTTCCACACCCGCACTTCGCCTTCATACGGATCCCAGGTGTCGATCTCGTGCGGGAACACGCTGCGGATCGCCACTTCTTCCGAGGCCAGCGCGATGAAATCGTCGCTCTCGTAGAGCACCATCGGCTTGGCGGCCATGACGTCCTTGGCCATGCCGAGCGAATCCGCGGTGGCGACGATGTAGGTGAAGACGCCGTCCAGCTCGTCGATGGAATCGCGCATCGCATCTTCGAGCTGCGAGCCCTGCTGCATCTTGTCGGCCAGATAGACCGCGATCAGCTCGGAATCGCAATTCGACATGAAGCGGTGGCCGCGATGCTCCAGCGCACGTCGGCCCTTCCAGTAATTGGTCAGCTGGCCGTTATGCACGACCGAGACGTCGGCGAACGGATAGGCCCAATAGGGATGCGCCGAGCGGATGTCGACATCCGATTCCGTCGCCATGCGGGTGTGGCCGATGGCATGGGTGCCGACGAAGCCGTTCAGGTGATACTGGCCCGAGACGCGCTCCGCATCGCCCAGATCCTTGATCAGCTCGAGGCCGAGGCCGAGGGAGAGGATCTCCGCGCCCTCGACGTCCTCGATGTAGTCGGCGAGCTTGCGCCGGTCGCCGTCATAGAGCAGGCGGTAGCGATAGGCGTATTCGGTGGCATCCTCTTCCTTCAGGATCTCGGCGCCGAGCTCGTTCAGCCGCTTGTCGACCTCGGCGCGGCGATCCTTCACCTGCTGATGGATGTCGAAGCCCTTCGACATCTCCTCCTGCTCCGCCACCTTGAAGCGCAGCACCAGCTCGCTGCCCTGCGGCTTGCCGTAGAGCGCGAAGCCGGTCGAATCCGGGCCGCGATGCTTCAGCGAGCGCAGCATGTTGGTCATTTCGGTGCCCACGTCGCCGGTCTTGCGGCGGTGGATCAATCCAGCAATTCCACACATATCCTGTGCCTCCTTATCAGGGCAGGTAGTCCCAATATTGCTCGAGGTCCCAGCGCGTGACGGTGGCGTTGAACTTCTCCCACTCGTCGCGCTTGTAGTGCATGAAGACGCGGTACATCTCGTCCGGCATCGCGCGCTTGATCACCTCGTTCTTCTCCAGCGCGTCGAGCGCTTCGCCCAGCGACATGGGGAGCTTCTGCACCTTCTTGCCGGCCTTCATCGCCTCGTAGATGTTGCGCTCCTCCGGCTCGCCCGGATCCATCTTGTGGCTGATGCCGTCGTCGAAGGCCTGCAGCAGCGCCGCGGCCATCAGATACGGGTTCACCGCGGCATCGACCGAGCGGTATTCGAAGCGGCCGGGCGCCGAGATGCGCAGCGCGCAGGTGCGGTTCTGGTAGCCCCAATCGGCATAGACCGGCGCCCAGAAGCCGGTATCCCACAGCCGGCGATAGGAGTTCACGGTGGAGGAGCCGATGGCCGTCAGCGCGCGCACGTTCTTCACCACGCCGCCGATGCAGTTGAGGCCGATCGGGCCCGGCTTCGACTGGCCCTTCAGCGGCATGAAAGTGTTTTCGCCGCCCTTGCGGTAGGTGAAGGTCTCTTCCATGCCCGGCAGGGACTTGCCCTGGCCGAGATTGTTGACCTTTTCCTCGCCGCCGCGCCACAGCGACAGATTGTGATGACAACCGCTGGCCGAGACGCCCATGAAGGGCTTCGGCATGAAGCAGGCGATGATGTTGAACTCGCGCGCCACCTGGGCGCAGATCTGGCGATAGGTGGTGAGGCGGTCGGAGGTCCTGAGCGCGTCGTCGAACATGAAGTTCAATTCGAGCTGGCCGGGCGCGTCTTCGTGGTCGCCCTGGATCATGTCGAGGCCCATGGCGCGGGCATATTCGATCACCCGCAGGAAGACCGGACGCAGCGATTCGAACTGGTCGATGTGATAGCAGTTCGGCTTGGTGTAGCCGCCGTCGGGCAGGCCGTCCTCGCCCTTCTTCAGCCACATCATCTCCGGCTCGCAGCCGTGGCGCAGATGCAGGCCCTTGTGCTTCTTCTGGAACTCGTTGTGCAGGATGCGCAGATTGCCGCGGCAATCGGAAGTCAGGTGACCGCCGGGATTGACCTTTTCCTCGCGGTTGCGGAAGCAGGTGCAGAAGACGCGGGCGACGCGCTTGTCCCAGGGCAGCTGCACGAAGGTGTCGGGATCGGGGATGCCGACCAGCTCCGAGGCCTCGGGGCCGTAGCCGATATAGTTTTTGTGACGGTCGACGAAGAGGTTGGCGGTGGAGCCGTAGACCAGCTGGAAGCCGCGCTCGGCGGTCGCCTCCCAATGATCAGCGGGGATGCCCTTGCCGACGATGCGGCCCGTCACCGAGACGAACTGGTAGTAGATGTACTGGATGCCAAGCTCGTTGATCTTGGCGCGAACCTTCTTCACCAGTTCCTTGCGGCCCGGTTGATTGACATGAGCTTCCAAGTCGGTCATCGCGGTTCCCCTCTCCCTTTCCTGCATTCGTAACGCCGCGCCCCAGTGGACGGTGTCCGCGACGTGCTCCCTGTTAAAGCGTCGATGCTTGTTCGGTCGATTGGGCTAAACCAGCCCCGCACTCTGCGTGTTCAGCGCACCTCTCTTCTTGGCCGCGCGCGCCCTGGAGATCAGCTCCAGGGAAACGGCGAGTTGGACGTCGGATGCAGCTTGCCCTCGGCGAAGCGCGAGAAGCGGAACGGCCTCAGCAGGTCGCTCTCGTTGCCGCAGATATCGTCGGCGACCAGCTTGCCGACGCCGATCATCTTGTAGCCGTGGTTGCTGTCGGCCACGACATAGACATTCTGGCAGAAGCGGTCGAAGACGGGGAAGGAATCGGCGGTGAAGCTGCCGATGCCGCCCGACGGCTCCTTCTTGTATTTCGGCATGGTGCCCTCGAAGCGCTTCTGGCAGAAGGCCAGCGCCGAGACCCACATATGCGCGAAGTCGTCGCCGACGATGAAATCCGGGCTGTCGGGGCCGTAGGGGTCGATCTTCACCTTCTCCGGTGCGGTCTTCACCTTGAACGGCATGGCGCCGCCCTGGATGCCACCGAAATGGAAGTCGGGCTTGTAGTAGATGCCCCACAACTTGTCGGTGATCAGCGACTTGTCGACATCGGAA
>JAEUKU010000150.1 GCA_016794075.1 Rhodospirillaceae bacterium | reverse complement strand
GACGGGCCGTTCCTGCCCAGCGACCTGGTGCGGCATCTGGTGCGGGTGCTCATCGCCGAGGACGCCGAGCTGGCGGTGGCGGCCAGCGCCGGCCAGACCTATCCGGTGATCGGGCTGTGGCCGGTGCGGCTGCGCGACGATCTGCGCCACGCCCTGACGGTCGAGCGCCAGCACAAGGTCGATGCCTGGACCGCCCGCCATCGCCGGGTCGTCGCCGAATTTCCGACCCAGCCGGTCGATCCCTTCTTCAACGCCAACACGCCGGAACAGCTGGCGGAGGCGGAACGGTTGCTGGCGACGCAGCGCGATCTCATGTAAGACCCGTTCACATGGGCTGGTCCAAGGACGGCGGCGACGGCCGCAAAGGCTATCACCACGGCAATCTGCGCGAGGCGCTGATCCGCGCCGCGCTCCATCTGATCGGGGAGAAGGGGCCGGGCGGCTTCACCTTTGCCGACGCGGCGCGGGCGGCCGGCGTGAGCTCCGCCGCACCCTACCGGCATTTCCGGGACCGCGATGCTCTGCTGGCCGACGTCGCCAAGCGCGGCTTCGAGCTCTTCGCCGCGGCGCTGGAGAAGGCCTGGAATAACGGCCAGCCCAACCCCTATGTCGCCTTCGAGGCGGTGGGGCGGGCCTATCTCGCCTTCGCGCGCAAGGAGCCGGCGCATTACTCGGCGATGTTCGAGGCCGGCGTGGCGCCGGAATCCGATCCCGAGCTGCAGAAGGCGTCCGACGCCGCCTTCGGCGTGGTGCGTCGCGCCTCGGAAGCCCTGACCGCGCATCTGCCGGCGGCCGGCCGTCCGCCGGCGCTGATGATGAGCCTGCATATGTGGGCGCTGGCGCATGGCATCGCCTCGCTCTTCGCCCGCGCCGATGCCGGACGGCGCAAGCTGCCGATGTCGCCCGAGGATCTGTTGGAGGCGGCGCTCCTGGTCTATCTGCGCGGCCTCGGCATCACCGATCGGCCAGGGGTCTGACGGCGACGGTCCGTCGGCCAGGCTTTTTTCGAACTGGATTCGATTTTGCGCGACCAAGGTCTTGACGGCGGGCCCTGGTCCTGCCATCTATGTTAATGTTATTAACATTCACATGAGAGGCGAGCGATGGGGTTTGCAGCAAGAATGGACGATTGGGGTCAGCCGGCCTGGATCGGCCTGCTGGTCTTTTCCTTCATCATCTTCTGGCCCTTCGGTCTGGCCCTCCTGGCTTACCTGATATGGAGCGGACGCATGGGCTGTGGCAGCAGGGATCGTTGGGCGCGGATGCGCGAGAAGATGGGCCAGTGGCATGAGCGCCACCATGCCGGGCCGAGCACCGGCAACACCGCCTTCGACGAGTATCGCGCGGAAACCCTGCGCCGCCTGGAAGAGGAGCAGAAGGAGTTCCTCGACTTCCTGGAGCGCCTGCGCAAGGCCAAGGACAAGGCCGAGTTCGACCAGTTCATGGCCGACCGCAAGCACCGCCCCTATGGCGAAGGTCCGGAGGCGCAGCCGCAAGGTTGAACCGCCAAGATTGACTGCGGGGGCATCGAGTTCCCTGAGTGCGAAAGGCCGCCCGGGCGGGGGAGTCCCGGGCGGCCTTCGTCTTGGCAGGGACATGCGGAAGCGGATCGTCCGCGAGGAGGCCGGCTCAGGAACGCGTCCGTTTCACGCCGCGACGATGCGCCCTCCCGCGCCGGCACGGAAATGCCGATGGCCTATGGCGACGATGCGCGCCGGCTATGGGCGGTTGCGGTCCGCCGCATCGACGATATCGAGCGCCACGGCATCCAGCTTCAGCACCAGCTTGCCGCGATGCTCGAAATTGACCGTCGCCTTGCCCGCGACCACCGATTGCACCTGGCCCAGGCCCCACTCCGGATTGGCCGGGGAACGCACGAAAGTTCCGGGGGTTAGCCATTGCGCCGATGTCTGCACGCTCTTGCCCTGATGCAGCCAATGTGTAACGAAGGATATACGCTTTCCGGACAAGATCGGACGGTAAATGATCCTGCCCGGCCCCCGCTCGGGGGCGGGCTGGTCGCACCAGGAACCGGCATGGAATTGTGAGCATGGATATCGACCTGCGCGCCCTCGAACTGGCTTGCTCCAAGCTCTGCCATGACGTGATCAGCCCGATCGGGGCGGTGAACAACGGGCTGGAACTGCTCGAAGAGGAAGACGACGCGGCGTTGAAGGCGGAGGCCGCGGCCCTCGCCCAGCGCAGCGCCCGGCGCGCCAGCATCCTGCTGCAGGTCTACCGCAGCGCCTTCGGCAATGCCGGCAACCAGGCGAGCTTCGGCCCGCGCGAGGCAGTGGCGCTGGGCCAGGAGCTGCTCTCCGGCGGCAAGGTCCAGTTGATCGGGTCCGCGCTTCCCGAATCCGCCCAGTTCCCGGCCGGCTACGGCAAGCTCACGATCAACGTCATCGTCCTTGCCGCCGCCACGCTGCCGCGCGGCGGCACGGTGGAGCTCAATGTGACGTCACCGCAATCCGGCAAAGGCGGTATCGAGGTGCAGTGCGGCGGCCAGCAGATCGCCTGGTCGCAGGAGTTCGCGCACGCCATCGCGCGCGAGCTGAAACCAGACGATATGAGCGCCCACAATATCCTTCCGTATATGTGCGCTGCCTTTGCGCATCGCCTCGGTCTGCGGCTCGCCGTCGATCAGCAAGGGGCTGGAATCCTAAGGATAACCGCGGCCTGAGCGCCGTCCTTAGACCTTTCCTGGATACCGCCCGGTTCACCTTAAATTAATTGTTTTCTGTGACCTTTGAGCGTGGTCGCGCGCCTGCGTTCTGCCGCGCGCCAACCACCTCGTAACAAGGGTCAAGAGACCACGCCATGGACGATCTGCTGAGCGAGTTCCTTACCGAAACCTCTGAAAATCTGTCGGTTCTGGACGTCGAGCTGGTGAAGCTCGAACAGAATCCGAATGACGCGGAACTGCTCGGAAACATCTTCCGGTTGGTTCACACCGTGAAGGGCACCTGCGGCTTCCTCGGCCTGCCGCGTCTCGAAGCGGTGGCGCATGCCGGCGAGAACATCCTCGGCAAGCTGCGCGAGGGCGAGATGGTGGCGTCGCCGGAAGCGATCTCCGCCGTGCTCGAATGCCTCGATCGGATCCGCAGCATCATGGGCGATCTCGAGGCCACAGGCAGTGAGCCCGACGGCGACGATTCCGAACTCATCCGCCGCCTGAACGAAACGGCCGAAGGTGGCGCCGCTCCGGCGGCAGCCCCGAAGCCGAAGGCGGCACCCGCGCCGGCCGCGGCAGCACCCGCACCGGTCGCGGCAGCGCCGGCGGCCAAGCCGGCCAAGGCCGGCGGCCCCTCGATCTACGAACAGGTCGGCGGCATGGGCACCATCGACGCGGTGGTCGAGGTCATGTTCGGCCGCATCATGGGCGATCTGCGCCTGAAGCCGTTCTTCGCGGGCGCCAGCATCGATCACATCCAGGGCCGCATGCGCGACTACCTGGCGAAGATCTGCGGCGGCCCGGACGGCTTCGGCAAGGTCGACTTGAACAAGCCGCATGCCGGCGCGGTGGCGCGCGGCATGGCCGACGAGCATTTCGACGCCTTCGCCGGCCACCTGCAGGCGGCGCTGAACGCGCTCGAGGTGCCGGCGCATCTGGCCGCGATGGTCATGGCGATCATCTTCGCCAGCCGCGACGAGGTCATGGGCCGCGCCGAAGGCGGGTCGAGCCCGACCAGCGCCGCCGCGATGCAGGCGGCCGAGCAGCAGGTTTCGGAACAGGTTGCAGTGGAGACGCCGGTGGAGACACCAATCGAAGTCGAAGCGGAACCGGCGCCGGCAAAGCCGGCGAAGGCGCCCGCAAAGGCGGAAGCCAAGAGCGAGGGCGGCGAGGCCAAGGACAGCGCCGTCGCCAACCAGAGCATCCGCGTCAACGTGGAGCTGCTCGAGAACCTGATGACGATGGTGAGCGAGCTGGTGCTTACCCGCAACCAGGTGCTGCAGATCCTGCGCAAGCAGAAGGACAGCGAGTTCGCCGCCCCGCTGCAGCGCCTGAACCACGTCACCTCCGAGCTGCAGGAAGGCGTCATGAAGACGCGCATGCAGCCGATCGGCAATGCCTGGTCGAAGCTGCCGCGCCTGGTTCGCGACCTCAGCCACGAACTGAAGAAGAAGATCGACCTGGTCATGATCGGCCAGGATACCGAGCTCGACCGCCAGGTCCTCGAGATGATCAAGGACCCGCTCACCCACATGGTGCGCAATTCCGGCGACCACGGCCTCGAGGGCCCGGAGGAGCGCCGCAAGGCGGGCAAGCCGGAAACCGGCAAGATCACCCTCAACGCCTATCACGAGGGCGGCCACATCATCATCGAGATCAGCGATGACGGCCGCGGCCTCCCGCTCGAGAAGATCAAGGCCAAGATCCTGCAGAACGGCCTCGCCACTGAATCCGAACTGGAGCAGATGAGCGAGCAGCAGATCCAGCAATACATCTTCAAGGCCGGCTTCTCCACCGCCGCCAAGGTGACCAGCGTCTCCGGCCGCGGCGTTGGCATGGACGTGGTCCGCACCAACATCGAGAAGATCGGCGGCACCGTCGAGATGCGCTCGACCCAGGGCAAGGGCAGCACCTTCGTCATCAAGATCCCGCTGACCCTGGCGATCGTCTCCGCGCTGATCGTCGAATGCGCGCAGGAGCGCTTTGCGATCCCGCAGATCAGCGTGGTCGAGCTGGTGCGTGCCACCTCCACCGGCGACCTGCGGGTCGAGCGGATCAAGGACACGCCGGTGCTGCGCCTGCGCAACCGCCTGCTGCCGCTGGTCTCGCTCAGGAACCTGCTGAAGCTCGACGGTGGCCAGCAGGGCTCCGAGGACGACACCTTCATCGTCGTCGCCCAGGTCGGCACCTACAGCTTCGGCATCATGGTCGACCGGGTGTTCGACACCGAGGAAATCGTGGTGAAGCCGGTCGCGCCGATCCTGCGCGACATCGAGATGTTCTCGGGCAACACCATTCTCGGCGACGGCTCGGTGATCATGATTCTCGATCCCAACGGCATCGCCTCGCATAGCGGCCAGATGGGCGTCTCCGACGGCCAGTCGGCCGAGCAGATGGCGGCGAAGTCGCGCGGACAGAGCGAGGAGAAGGTGCCGCTGCTGCTGTTCCGCGCCGGCGACGGTTCGCCGAAGGCGGTGCCGCTGGCGCTCGTCGCCCGCCTCGAGGAGATCGAGCGCAAGACGATCGAGCAGTCGAACGGCCGCTGGGTGGTGCAGTATCGCGGCCAGCTGATGCCGCTGATCACCATGGACCACAGCCAGGAGCTGGCGGCCGAGGGCGCGCGCCAGCCGGTCCTGGTATTCCAGGACGGCGACCATTCGATGGGCTTGATGGTCGACCAGATCGTCGACATCGTCGAGGCCAAGCTCAACGTCGAGCTGGGCGCCGAGATCCCCGGTCGCATCGGCAGCGCCGTCGTGGCGGGCCAGGCGACCGAGATCATCGACACCGGCTACTTCCTGCGCCAGGCCTTCGCCGACTGGTTCGGCTCGCAGGAGCGCGACCGCAATGTCGGCGGCCAGAAGCGCCTGCTGCTGGTCGACGACAGTGCGTTCTTCCGCAACCTGCTGGCGCCGCAGCTCTCCGCGGCGGGCTTCGCCGTCACCGCCGTCGAGAGCCCGGACAAGGCGCTGGCGCTGTGCGAGGCGGGCGACGAGTTCGACATCATCGTCAGCGACATCGAGATGCCCGGCATGTCCGGCTTCGAGTTCTGCGAGGCGGTCAAGCGTCAGGGCCGCTGGCAGAACATCCCGATCGTCGCGCTCTCCTCGCGCGCGTCGCCGCGCGACCTGGAGAAGGGCCGCGACGTCGGCTTCGACGACTACGTCGCGAAATACGACCGCGACGGCCTGGTCCACACGCTGAATTCCACCTTGACTGAAATGAGAGGCGCCGCATGAGTGCGAATGCTGCAAACCCGGCCGAGGGCGCCGTTGCCATCGGCTCCGAGGACCATCGCGACTATGTGACGATGTCGATCGGCGACCAGATGTTCGGCATTCCAGTGCTGAACGTCCAGGACGTGCTCGGCTCGCAGCAGATCACGCGCGTGCCGCTGGCGCCGCCGGAGGTCGCGGGCTCGCTCAACCTGCGCGGCCGCATCGTCACCGCGATCGACGTGCGCCTGCGCCTGAACATGCCGAAGAAGGAAGACGGCAAGCCGCCGATGTCGGTCGTCGTCGAGCATGACGGCGAGCTCTACAGCCTGCTGGTCGACACCGTCGGCGAGGTGCTGAGCCTGAACATGAAGGACTATCAGCGCAATCCGCCGACGCTCAACGCGCGCCTGCGCGAGTTCTCGGACGGCATCTACCGCCTGAACGGCTCGCTGCTGGTGGTTCTGTCGGTCGGCTCGCTGCTGAATTTCGGCAGCCACAAGGACGCCGCCTAGGCGGCTCGGACGCGGGGGCAAGATGGGCTGGGACAAGCGTTCTGAGGACGGAGCCGGGCGATGAAGTCCTGTCTGGTGGTTGACGATTCCAAGGTCGTGCGCATGGTCGCACGCAAGATCCTGGAAGGGCTCAATTTCGATATCGAAGAGGCGGAGAACGGCAAGATCGCCATGGATGCGTGCCTGAAGCGCATGCCGGACGTGATCCTGCTGGACTGGAACATGCCGGTGATGAGCGGCATCGAGTTCCTCCGCGTGCTGCGCAAGTCGGACGGCGGCCAGACGCCGGTCGTCGTCTTCTGCACGACGGAGAACGACATCGCCCACATCCAGGAGGCGATCGGCGCCGGCGCCAACGAATACATCATGAAGCCGTTCGACAGCGAGATCATCGAGTCGAAGTTCAGCCAGGTCGGGCTGCTCTGAGCAGAGTACGGGAGATGGGCGTGGCGGAACTCGGAGTGCGCAAGTTCGCGGCCAGCGGCAGCAGCAGCACGGCTGCGCCGATCCGGGTGCTGGTAGTCGACGATTCGCACGTCATCCGCGGCCTGCTCACGCGAACGCTGGATTCCGACCCGGGCATCAAGGTCGTCGCCACGGCCAGCAACGGCAAGGCGGCGATCGACGAGATCGCGAAGACCGAGGTCGATGTCGTCGTGCTCGACATCGAGATGCCGGTGATGGACGGCATGACCGCGTTGCCGCAGATCATCGCGGCGCGGCCGGGCGTGCAGGTGATCATGGCCTCGACCCTGACGCTGAAGGGCGCCTCGATCAGCATGAAGGCGATTTCGCGCGGCGCGGTGGACTACGTGCCGAAGCCGACCTCGACCGGCGAGATCAACTCGGCCGAGGGCTTCAAGCGCGACCTGATCTCCAAGGTGAAGAACTGGGGCTCCGCCGGGCGCCGCCGTCGCGCGAGCGGGGCTCCGGCCCCGGTGCACCAGGGCTCGGCGCTGAAGCGGCTCTATTCGACCGGCCCGATCAAGCTGCGCGACATGCCGACCTTGTTCCGGCCCGACTGCCTGGCGATCGGGTCCTCGACCGGCGGCCCGCAGGCGTTGTTCAAGGTCTTCCAGATGCTGGGCAAGGTCACCAACATGCCGGTCTTCGTGACCCAGCATATGCCGGCGACCTTCACCACCATCCTGGCCGAGCACCTGGCGCAGGCGAGCGGCATGCCCGCCGCCGAAGCCAAGGACGGCGAGCCGGTGGCGCCGGGGCGCATCTACGTGGCGCCGGGCGACTTCCACATGACCGTCGCGGTCGAGGGCGGCCGCAAGGTGCTGCATCTCGACAAGAACCCGCCGGAGAACTTCTGCCGGCCGGCGGTAGACCCGATGCTGCGCTCGCTCGCCAAGGCCTATAACGGCAAGGTCATGGTCATGATGCTGACCGGCATGGGCCAGGACGGCGCCAGGGGCTCGAAGGAGATCGTCGAGGCCGGCGGCGTGGTCGCCGCCCAGGACGAGGCGACCAGCGTGGTCTGGGGCATGCCCGGAGCGGTAACCTCGGCGGGGCTGTGCAGCGCCGTGCTGCCGCTCTCCGACATCGGCCCCTTCCTGCGCAAGACGATCTCGAGGATGGCAGCATGACCGTGACCGACTTCGAGTTCATCTGCCAGATCCTGCGCGAGCGTTCCGGCCTCGTCCTCACCAACGACAAGGCCTATCTGCTCGAGAGCCGCCTGTTGCCGGTCGCGCGCAAGTGGAAGCTGGCGACCTTTGACGACCTGGTCCGCGTCATTCGGACCAAGATGGACGAGGCGGTGATCAAGGACGTCGTCGAGGCGATGACGACCAACGAATCGTTCTTCTTCCGCGACACCAAGCCGTTCGACCAGTTCAAGGCGCTGGTCCTGCCGGCGATGCTGAAAGGGCGTGCGACCAGCAAGACCATCCGCATCTGGAGCGCGGCCTGCTCCAGCGGCCAGGAGGCCTACTCGCTGGCGATGATCCTCTCCGAGATGTCGGCGCAGCTGGCCGGTTGGCGTATCGAGATCGTCGGCACCGACCTCTCCACCGAGATCCTCAGCCGCGCGAAGGAGGGCATGTATTCGCAGTTCGAGGTGCAGCGCGGCCTGCCGATCACCATGCTGGTGAAGTATTTCACCCAGGTCGGCGACCGCTGGCAGATCAACGCGAAAATCCGCTCGATGGTGCAGTACCGCGAGTTCAACCTGTTGCACGACCCGATGGTGCTCGGCCGCTTCGACGTCGTGTTCTGCCGCAACGTGCTGATCTATTTCGACCAGCCGACCAAGGGCCGGGTGCTGAACTCGGTCGCCAAGCTGATGCCGGATGACGGCTTCCTGTTCCTCGGCGGCGCGGAGACGGTGCTCGGCATCACCGATCGCTTCCAGATGGTGCCCGGCCAGCGCGGCGTCTATTGCGTCGCGGGCAGCGCCAAGCCCGCGGCCATGCCGATTGCCGCCGCGGCCGGCGCGCAGCGCTAGATCCAGCCGCAAAAGCAGCCCGAAAACAAAACGCGCGCCCCGGCGCGCGCGGCAAGGTCCAAAAGCAAAACGCGCGCCCCGGGGCGCGCGTTTGTCGTTTCGGCGGAGGAGGGCGGCGCTCAGGCGCTGGCGCCCTCGGCCTTCTTCGGCGCGCCGGTGCGGGCTTCTTCCGGGTCGCGCAGCACATAACCGCGGCCCCACACCGTCTCGATATAGTTCTCGCCGCCGGTGGCGTTGCTGAGCTTCTTGCGCAGCTTGCAGACGAAGACGTCGATGATCTTCAGCTCCGGCTCGTCCATGCCGCCATAGAGATGATTGAGGAACATCTCCTTGGTCAGCGTGGTGCCCTTGCGCAGCGAGAGCAGTTCGAGGATGCCGTATTCTTTGCCGGTCAGGTGCAGCGGCTGGCTTTCCACCTCGACGGTGCGAGTATCGAGGTTGACCGTCAGCTTGCCGGTCTTGATGATCGATTCCGAATGGCCCTTGGAGCGGCGGACGATGGCCTGGATGCGGGCCAGCAACTCGCGCCGGTCGAACGGCTTGGTCAGGTAGTCGTCGGCGCCGAAGCCGAGGCCCTTGATCTTGTTGTCGAGCTCGGACAGGCCAGAGAGAATCAGGATCGGCGTGTTGACGCGCGAGGACCTGAGGCGCCGCAGCACCTCGTAGCCATCAATGTCCGGCAACATCAGATCAAGAATGATGATGTCGTAATCGTAGAGTTTCCCGATCTCGAGGCCGTCTTCGCCGAGATCGGTCGTATCGACGATGTATCCTTCCGACTTCAGGATCAGCTCGATGCTCTGAGCCGTATTGGCGTCATCTTCGACCAGCAATACTCGCATGGCCCCAGCTCCTCGTGATGGCTTGACGAGCATTAATACTGATGAATCTTAACCATCTAAATGCCGCGCTGTAAAGCAATGTTCTCGGAAATCCGCAGATTTCTTCGATTTTTGACGTTTGACCTCAGCCAACAGCCGGCCCCTCCGGAGGGCGCCTGGCACCCGTTCAGGGGGCGGCTGGCCAGACCGAGTGGTTTCCGGCCTGTGGATGAACCTGTGGGTAACTTATTGATATCGCGTCCGGATTTTTTGGGCTCGGCTGCAACCTTAACTTTAACCCGCGGTTAACGACGTCTGTGTACTCTCTGTGACAAGACATTCATGGGCACAGGGACCAACCTGGGCATGGCGCTCGCGTTGCCGCTCGACGATATCCTGCAGGACATCGGCCGGATTCCGGATCGCCGCATCTACGGGCGGGTCGCGGCCGTGCTCGGCATGCTGGTCGAGATCGCCGGCATCGACACCAATCTGGCGATTGGCGCCCGCTGCGACCTGCTCGACCGGGCCAATCGGAAGGTCGGCTGCGAAGTGGTCGGCTTCCGCAACGGCCGCGCGCTCGCCCTGGCCTTCGGCTCGCTGGAGGGCATCGGCCTGGGCAGCAAGGCGATCGTGGTCGACAGCGACCCGGTCGTGCGCCCGACCCGCGCCTGGCTCGGCCGTGTGATCAACGCGCTGGGCGAACCCATCGACGGCAAGGGTCCGCTGCCCGCCGGCAAGCATCCCATCCGCATCCGCAACCAGCCGCCGCCGGCCCATGCGCGCAACCGCGTGGGCGGCAAGGTCGATCTCGGCGTCCGCGCCATCAACACCTTCGCCACCTGCTGCAGCGGCCAGCGCATGGGCATCTTCGCCGCCTCGGGCGTCGGCAAATCGGTGCTGCTGTCGATGATGGCGCGCTACACCTCGCTCGACGTTAACGTCATCGGGCTGATCGGCGAGCGCGGCCGCGAGGTGCAGGAATTCATCGTCGACGAATTGGGCCCCGAAGGCCTGGCCAATTCGGTGATCGTCGTCGCCACCTCGGATGAATCGCCGCTGATGCGGCGCCAGGCGGCGCAGATGACGCTCGCCATCGCCGAGTATTTCCGCGATTCCGGCGACGACGTGCTCTGCCTGATGGACAGCGTCACGCGCTTCGCCATGGCGATGCGCGAGATCGGCCTGTCGGTCGGCGAGCCGCCGGCGAGCAAGGGCTACACGCCCTCGACCTTCGCCGAGCTGCCGCGCCTGCTGGAACGCGCCGGTCCCGGAATCAACGGCACCGGCAGCATCACCGGCCTTTTTACCGTGCTGGTGGAAGGCGACGACCACAACGAGCCGGTTGCCGACGCGGTCCGCGGCATCCTCGACGGCCACATCGTCCTGGAACGCAGCATCGCCGAGCGCGGCCGCTATCCGGCGGTCAACGTGCTGCGCTCGCTGTCGCGCACCATGCCGGGCTGCAACAGCGACGCGGAGACCGACATCATCCGCCGCGCGCGCCAGCATCTGTCCGTCTACGAGGACATGGCTGAGCTGATCCGCCTCGGCGCCTATCGCAAGGGCACCGACCCCGCGGTGGACGAGGCGATCCGCCTCTATCCGGCAATCGAGGGCTTCCTCGGCCAGAAGCGCGGCGAGCACTCCGACCTCTACAGCGGCTATTGCCGGCTGGCCGATATTCTCGGCCTGCCGCATCCCGACGCCGAGCCCGAGCCTAAGACGGCGGGCGCGGCATGAGCGGGCTCGACCAATTGCTGCGCCTGCAACGCTGGACCCTGGACGAGAAGCGCCGCCAGGCGGGCGAACTGGAGCAGCTGATCGACCGGCTGGTGAAGGACATCCTCGCGCTCGAGCAGCAGGTCGCGCGCGAAATCGAAGCCGCCCGCGCCGACATCGAGATGCAGCGCGCCTTGCCGAACTATCGCGAGGCGATGAAGGAACGCCGCAAGCGCCTTGAGAAGTCGATGAACGACCTCCGCGCCGAACTGGCCAAGCTGCACGACGACATCACCGAGGCGTTCTCGGATCTGAAGAAGACCGAGCAGACGATGAAGAACCGCGAGCAGCGCCAGAAGCTCGCCGAACGCCGCCGCGAGCAGATCATCAGCGACGAGATCGGCCTGCAGCTGCACCGCCGCAAGGGGTGATGACGCATCGTCCGCCGCCTGACAGGGAATTGCTGATCGAGCTGCCGGATCGAGAGCAGATCCCTCCGCTCTTGGATGCGCGCGAGGCCTAGGCCGAAACCCGAGCCGCCGATTTCTCGATCTCTTCCAGCGGCGAAACGGGGAAATCCTTGACCTTCTGGAACTGCAGGTTGCCGGCATAGTCGCCGATAGCGAGGGCTTCCTGGAACAGGGCGCCGATGTCTTCGCGCATCTTCGGCGGCAGGGCGACGTGGCTGCGCACCATCAGGTCGAAGCGCTTTTCGCGCACCAGGCCGTCGAACTGGAAGGGGCCCATTTTCGACATGTCGACCTCGACGATGAAGCGGGTGCCGCTGCCGCCGGCTTCCTCGCCTTTCCGCACCTTGCCGCGGTCCCGGCGATAGAACAGGTTGATCTGCCGCACCGCGCCGTCGTCGTACAGCGGAATGAAGAAGCAGCGCCAATCGGCGCCGGATTTGTCCTGGGCGAGGCTGGAGATCTGGCCGAATTCCTGGCGCAGCTTGCGCACGGTCTCCTCGCGCTCGGCGCCGCCGCCGCGCAGGGTGCCGAGGCCGCCGAGCAGCGCCTCGATATTGCCGCTGCGCAAGGCCTGCATCGCCGCCACCATGCCGGCCGCGAGCTTCGATCCCGGCTGAGGCAGATTTTGCAGCGGCGCGACCGGGCCGGAAGTCGCGCCGGCGCCGGGGCTTGCCTGGCGCAGCAAGGCCAGGGTTTCGAACAGGCTCGGCCAGCCACGCGACAGCGAGAGCAGGAATTGCGGCAAAGTCGGCGCCGCCATCGCGGCCGCCGCCGGCGTGGGGATCGCCGGCTCGATGGCGAAGGAGAGTTCGGTGCCGACCGGCACGGCCAGGCTGCCATGCAGCACGATGGCGCCGAGCGGCGAATGCAGGACGGCGTGGCCGGTCGGCGTATAGCCGATGATGCGCCCGGCCATCACATGCGGCGCCCCGGCCGTCGGCGTGGGCAGGACCACCGGCTGGCCCGGGCCGGGCGAGATCGCGATCAGCCGCAGCTTCACCTCGGTGCCGGTCGGCAGAGCGGCGAGCAGCTTCAGGGATTCGGCGAGGCTCTGGCCCGCCGGCGTGGCGGGCGGCTGAAGCGGCGCCCCGGTTGCCGGCAATGACGCGGCGGAACCGGCATTTGCGCCGACGAACAGCGATTCGATCTTCGCCTGGACCTCCGATTGCAGCGTGCTGCCGAGCCTGGGCGGCGTCGCGGCGGGGGCGGGCACCGGTGCGGGCTGTCCGGCCGCGTTGGGTATTGCCGCCGTCGGCACGGATGGGGCGGGTGCTTCTGCGGCCGCCTGGGGCGCGGGAACAGCTGCGGGCGCGAGACCCGGCGTGGTATTCGCGCCGGTCGGAGCCCCAGCGGTGGCAGCGGGTCCCGACGTGGCGGCGCCGGGGATGATGGCCGTGCCCGGCTGGGCGGGTGGTTGGGCGAAGGGCTGGGCTGTCGCGGGCCCGGGCCCGGGCGGGAGCGGCGCCGGGGGGATCGCTTGCGGCGGGTTCGGCAGCAGCGCGCGGAACAATTGCGTGAGGGTCTCTGGCGGCGCCTGCACCACGGTGCCTTGCAGCACGCTGCCGACGATGGCGACCGGAACGGCCGGGGCGGCGGGACGCGGCGGCGGGGCGGCGCTGCCGCTGCTCCCGGAGGGCGCCGGGGCGGCGGTGCCGGTCCCGCGCGGCGGAACCTGGCCGGCTCCCGGCGCGGCAGGCTGCCCCGATCCCTGCGCGGCGCCGGGTTCGACCGACAGCACCAGCACCTGCAGGCGGTCGCCGGTGGCGCGCACCTCGAGCAGCACCTGGCTGCCGGGGGCGAGGTTGGCGGGCGTCGAGAGCTTGAGGATCCCCTTGTCGGTGGAGACGACCAGCAGCCCCTCGTTGTCGCGGCCCTGCACCGTGCCTTTCAGGATGGTGCCGTTGTCCAGCTGAGTCAGGTGGCGCGGCGGGTCCGGCACGATCGCCGTCATCACGCTCGCCGCCGCGCTGGCGGCCGGCAGGCGTGGCGGCAGGTTGACGGAGAACTCGCTCATGACGATTGCGCGAGGCGCTGCGCGATGGCGGCGATGTCGCGCGCCGCGTCGGAACTGGGATGCCGGGTCAGGATGGGGGCCTGGTGGCGGATGGCGTCGCGCACCTTGGCGTCGCGCCGCACCACGCCGATCAGCGGCGGCGTCATCTTCAGGAAGGTGTCGCAGGCCTTGGCTAGCGTCTTATAGGTGCGCTCGCCCTCGGCCTTGCTGGCGGCGGCGTTGACGATGACGCCGATCCGCGTGCGGGCGCCGTCCTGGGTCAGCAGCTTGATCAGGGCATAGGCGTCGGTCAGCGAGGTCGGCTCGTCATTGGTGACGACGATCGTCTGCGCCGCGAGCGCCGCCAGATGACGTACCGGCCGCTCGACGCCGGCACCGAGATCGATCACCACCCGGTCATAGCGGGCGCTAAGCTCGGCGATGCCGCGGCCGAAGGCGGCGAGGCGCGGCCCGGACAGGGCGGCGAGGCTGGCCACGCCGGAACGGCCGGCGACGATGTCGCAACCGGTCGCCGCATGGTGCTGCGCCGCCTTGGCCAGCGGCACGCCGCTGTCCAGCACGTCGGCGAGGTCGAGCTCCGGCGACAGGCCGAGCTGGATGTCGACATTGGCGAGCCCCAGATCGCCGTCGATCAAGGCGACGCGGCGGCCGAGCTTGGCCAGCGCATGGGCCAGCGAGATCGATACCCAGGTCTTGCCCACGCCGCCCTTGCCGGAGGCGATGGCGATGGCATTCGGGATCGGCTCCACGACCGGCGTAGCGGCGACGGCGCGCATTGGCTCGTTCATGATGCGGCTCCGCGCAACGGCTTCGGCTGGGGCGGCTTGGACGGCGATTGTGGCGATTGCGGCCGTGCGCCGGCAGCAGCTTGCACCCTTTTGCCATCATCGCGCGGAGTCGGTCCATCCTCCCGCGGGGCGGCGGGGAGGAACAGCCGGCACAGCCGGTCGGGGCGCGGCGCGGCCAGGCCCGAGGCGATCTGCGGCGATGTGCCGAAGCCGGCGAAGCTCAGCGGGCCGGTTTCCGCCGCCGCCAGGATGCCGCCATAGCGGCGGGCGAGGTCGACCTTGGTGGCGATCAGCCGGGTGGCGCCCGCCTCGGCATAGGCCGCGGCCAGTTCGGCGCTTTCGCTGACATCGCCGCCGGCGGCCATGACCAGGAGCAACTCGCCCTTCACCGCAGCCACCAGCCCGCGCAGCTGCTCGAGATCGCCCGGGACCAGCGGATTGGTGCCGATGGTGTCGATCAGGATCATGCCCTCGGCATCGGCACGGCCGACGGCCCGCTGCAGGGTCGCGCGGTCCTTGGCGCGATAGGCGGGAATCTCCAGCGCCTTGGCATAGGTCGCCAGCTGCTCCACCGCGCCGGCCTTGGCGAGGTCACAGGTGATCGCGGTCACCGGCCAGCCATTCACCTTGGCGCGCGCCGCGAGCTTGGCGAGCGTCGAAGACTTGCCGGCGCCGGGCAGGCCGGCCAGCAGGATCGGCTTCTCGGGCACGCTCTCGGTCAGCGGGCGGAAGGCGAAGCGGGCGCGGAAGGCGGCGGTCAGCGCCTGTTGCGGGTCATCGATCTCGAAGCTGGCGGTCATCGCCAGCAGCCGCTCGAGCAGAGGCTGCGGCACGCCATGGAAGCGCAAGGCGGCGGCGATGGCGTCGACGGCGCCGGTTTCGGCGGCCGGAGCGGCGGCAACGGGAGAATGCGCAATGGCCGGATCGACCGCGGCGGTGATCCTGACGCTGCGGCCCTGTTCCTCGGTGGCGAGGATGACGGCGTCCTCGCCGAGGGCGACGCGCACCTGGCGCATCGCCTCGGCGATGGTGGGAGCCGTGAAGCTGCGCAGCCGCATCGGTCAGGCCTCAGATCTGACCCAGCGTGCGGATGCGCGCGCGGGCGTGGATTTCATTCTGCGACATCACCGTGGTGATGGGGCGGAAGCGCTCGATGATCGACCGCACATAGGGCCGGATCCCCGGGCTGGTCAGCAGGACCGGGCTCTCGCCCATGATGGTGTGGCGCTCGAAGGCCTGGCGCACCAGCTGGATGAATTGTTGCAGCACCGTCGGCGCCATGACCAGCTGCTTCTCCTCACCCTCGCCATGCAGCGCCTCGGCAAAGGCCTGCTCCCATTCCGGCGACAGGGTCAGGATGGGGATCACGCCGGTCTGGTCGGTCGCCGCGTCGCTGATCTGGCGGGCCAGCCGTGCCCGCACATGCTCGGTGATGATGGTGACGTTGCGCGAATAGCCGCAGGCCTCGGAGATGCCCTCCAGCACATTCGGCAGGTCGCGGATGGAGACCCGCTCGCCGAGCAGCGCCTGCAGCACGCGCTGCACGCCGCTGACCGAGATCTGGCCGGGGATGAGATCGGCGACCAGCTTCTGCTGCTCCTTGGGCAATTCGTCGAGCAGCTTCTGCGTCTCGGCATGCGACAGCAGCTCGGACATGTTGTCCTTGATGATCTCGGTGAGGTGCGTGGTGATGACCGTGGATGGATCGACCACGGTATAGCCGCGGAACAGGGCCTCCTCACGCAGCGACGGATCGACCCACATGGCGGGCAGGCCGAAAGTGGGCTCGACCGTCTCCTCGCCGGTGAGATTGATCTTGTCGCCGCGCGGATCCATGACCAGCAGCATGTTGGGGCGCAGATCGCCGCGGCCGGCCTCGATCTCCTTCACCCGCACGACATAGGAATTGGCGTTGATCTGCAGGTTGTCCTGGATGCGCACGGCGGGGAGCACGAAGCCCATCTCGCCCGCCAGCTGGCGGCGCAGCGCCTTGATCTGGTCGGTCAGGCGATGGCCCTGCTCGGCGTTGATCAGGCCGAGCAGGCCGTAGCCGAGCTCGATGCGCACGGCGTCGATAGAGAGTGCGCTGGTGATCGGCTCTTCCAGGACAGGTGCCGTCGCCTGCTGCTGGGCGACCGCGGTGACGGCCTCTTCCGCCACCACCTTCTGCCGCCGCGACACGACATAGGCCGCGCCGCCGGCGAGGCCCGCCAGCAGCAGAAAGGGGAGGGCCGGGATGCCCGGCAGGACGGCCATGACCGCCATCAGGAAGGCCGACATGCCGAGCGCCGCCGGATGGCCGGACAGCTGCGCGAACAGCGCCTTGTCGGTGGAGCCGTCGATGCCGGCCTTGGTTACCAGCATGCCGGCCGCGGTGGAGACGATGAGGGCCGGAATCTGCGTCACCAGGCCGTCGCCGACGGTCAGCAGCGTATAGGACTTCGCCGCGTCGCCCATCGACATGTCTTGCTGGGCCACGCCGATGATGATGCCGCCGACGATGTTGATGAAAGTGATGATCAGGCCGGCGATGGCGTCGCCGCGCACGAACTTCGCGGCGCCGTCCATCGAGCCGAAGAAGCTGCTCTCGTCCTCGAGTTCCTTGCGTCGGGTGCGGGCCTGGGTCTCGTCGATCAGGCCGGCGGAGAGGTCGGCGTCGATCGCCATCTGCTTGCCGGGCATGGCGTCCAGGCTGAAGCGTGCCGAAACCTCGGCGATGCGGCCGGAGCCTTTGGTGATGACGACGAAATTGACCAGGACCAGGATGGCGAAGACGATCAGGCCGATGACGTAGTTGCCGCCCATGATGAAGCCGCCGAAGGCCTCGATGACGTGGCCGGCGGCGTCGCTGCCCTCGTGACCATGGGTCAGGATCAGGCGCGTCGAGGCCAGGTTGAGCGACAGCCGGGTCATGGTGACGATCAGCAGCACGGTCGGGAAGGTGCTGAAATCCAGCGGCTTCTGGATGAACAGCACGACCATCAGGATCAGCACCGAAACCGTGACCGAGAAGGCCAGGCTGATGTCGAGCAGCCAGGCCGGCATCGGCAGGATCAGCACCGTCAGGATGCAGATCAGGCCGGCGGCGAGCGCGATCTCGCCGCGCCGCAGGGTGCGGCTCAGTTGCTGCAGCCAGGGGAAGCCCCCGCCGGTATTCGCTTGCGTGTTGCCGGTGTCCGCCATCGGTGCCGATTCCCTGCGCTAACGCACGATGCTAAGCGGCGGAGAAATGGTCGCTCTCGCCATGCGTGCCGGGAACCGGGATGCCTTCCTCGTTGTACTGCTTCAGCTTGTTGCGGAGCGTGCGGATCGAAATGCCGAGGATGTTGGCGGCATGGGTCCGGTTGCCCAGGCAATGCTGCAGAGTGTCGATGATCAGGTCGCGCTCCACCGCGGCAACGGTGCGGCCGACCAACGCGCTGGTGACGCCGGCCGCGGCCGCCTTGGCGGCGGCGCTCGCGGACGGGGCGGCGGGAGCCGCGGCCTGCTGCTGCAGGGCGGAGACGGGGATGCCGCGGCCGCCCGTCAGCATGATGGCTTCGGGGCCGATCACCGGGCCCTGGGCCAGCAGCACCGCGCGGTGCATGGTGTTCTCCAGCTCGCGCACGTTGCCGCGCCACTCATGGGCGCGCAGCGTGTCCATGACTTCCGGCGCGATGCCGTTGATCTGGACGCCGTTCGCCTCGGCGTATTTCTTCACGAAGTGCTCGGCCAGCACGGCGATGTCGCCGGGCCGCTGGCGCAGCGGCGGCAGCTCCAGCGCCATGACGTTGAGGCGGAAAAACAGGTCGTCGCGGAAATTGCCCTTGCGGACCTCCTCCTGCATGTCGCGGTTGGAGGTGGCGAGCAGGCGGATGTCGACCTTGACCGGCTGCGAGCCGCCGACGCGGTCGATCACGCGCTCCTGGATCGCGCGCAGCAGCTTGGCCTGCAGGCGCGGGTGCATTTCGCTGATCTCATCCAGCAGGAGGGTGCCGCCATTGGCTTCCTCGAACTTGCCGATGCGCCGCGCGATGGCGCCGGTGAAGGAGCCTTTCTCATGGCCGAACAACTCGGATTCCAGCAGGTTCTCCGGGATCGCGGCGCAATTGACCGAGATGAACGGCTTCGCCGCGCGGCGCGAATGGGCGTGGATGTAGCGCGCCATCACCTCCTTGCCGGTGCCGGATTCGCCGGTGATC
>JAEUKU010000148.1 GCA_016794075.1 Rhodospirillaceae bacterium | reverse complement strand
ACGTGCCGGTGGTGGGCTTCGCCGGCGACGGCGCCTTCGGCATCTCGATGAACGAGATGGGCTCGATCGGCCGCGAAGGCTGGCCCGCCATCACCATGGTCATCTTCCGCAACTACCAGTGGGGCGCGGAAAAGCGCAACTCGACCCTCTGGTACGACGACAATTTCGTCGGCACCGAGCTCAATCCGAACCTCTCCTACGCCAAGGTGGCGGAAGGCTGCGGCCTCAAGGGCGTCACCGTGCGCACCCAGGCCGAGCTGACGGCCGCGCTGAAGGAAGCCTGCGAGGCGCAGATGAAGAAGAAGGTCACCACCTTCATCGAGGTGATCCTGAACCAGGAGCTGGGCGAGCCCTTCCGCCGCGACGCGATGAAGAAGCCCGTCGTGGTCGCCGGCGTGGATCGCAAAGACATGCGGCCGCAGTCCGGCGCCAATTGAATCCTGCCGCCGGCGGCGGCTGTGCTAGTGTCGTCCCTCACCTGGAGCGAAGGAGGGACGACATGGCATTCGAAGGCAGCTGTCATTGCGGCGCGGTGACGTTCCGCGTCGACGCCGAGACCCCGCGCGAGGCGCTCAGCTGCAATTGCTCGCATTGCCGGCGCAAGGGTTTCCTGCTCGGCTTCTTCCCCGCCGACAAATTCACCCTGGAGAGCGGCGCCGACGTCTTGCGCGAATACAAGTTCAACACGCACAAGATCCGGCACTTTTTCTGCTCGAAATGCGGCACCGAGGCCTTCGCCTATGGCAGTAACCCGGACGGCTCCCCGGTGCGGGCCATCAATTTGCGCTGCGTGCCGAGTATCGATCTCGACCAGTTGACGCTGCAGCACTACGACGGGGCGAGCGCGTAGAGGCGCCACGGCGCGCACTCACCCCATTTCGTCATCGCCAGGCTCGACGCGGCGATCGAAGTTCGCACCAGTCGCACGCCGACTGATTTGGATTGCCGGGCCTCGACACTTCGTGTCGGCCCGGCAATGACGATTGGGGGTGTTGCTTACGCCCGCGCTTGGCGGCGCTGGGCGGCCTGCTCTTCCATTTCGATCGGAACGCCGGGCTCGTGCTTGGAACAGCGGATGGCGAGCGCCGATTTCACGTGGCTGACATTCGGCGCCGGGGTCAGTTGCGTGGTGAGGAATTTCTGATAGTCGTCCCAGTCGTGCGCCACGACCTTGAGGATGAAATCGGTCTCGCCGGCCAGCATGTGGCATTCGCGGACATGCGGCCAGGAGCGCACCAGATCCTCGAAGGCCTTGAGGTCGTTCTCAGCCTGCGAGTTCAGGCCAACATGGGCGAAGATGGTGACGCCGAAGCCCATCGCCTCGGCATTGATCTCGGCATGGTAGCCCTTGATGAAGCCGGCCTGCTCCAGGGCGCGGACCCGGCGCAGGCAGGGCGGCGCCGAGATGCCGGCCCGCTCGGCCAGTTCCACATTGGTCATGCGGCCATCCGCCTGCAGGTCGGCCAGGATGCGAAGATCGATTCTGTCCAGTTTGGCGCGCCGCATGGGCGATCTCCCGGTCCGAGCGAGGGTGCTTTTGAAATTATATTACGCGCGCAACATCCTTTCGCCAAGCCATGTCTTGCTTGGCCCGACCGACAATCCACAGCTTTCCTTGGGCCCAGGGCGGTGCCGAGGCGGCCTTAACTTGTGCGGGGCGGGACCCCACCTTATGGTGCGGATGCAACAAACGCATAGCTCGGATTCGGCCCATGCCCAAGACCCCCCGGGAGTTCCACACCAAGGTCCTCATCATCGGCTCCGGCCCCGCCGGCTACACGGCCGCGATCTATAGCGCGCGGGCCAATCTGAAGCCGATCCTGGTCCAGGGCCTGACCCCCGGCGGGCAGATGACCATCACCACCGACGTGGAGAACTATCCGGGCTTCGCCGACGTGATCCAGGGCCCCTGGCTGATGGAGCAGATGGAGGCCCAGGCGCGGCACGTGGGCACCGAGATGATCTCCGACACCATCGTCGACATCGACCTCTCGCG
>JAEUKU010000122.1 GCA_016794075.1 Rhodospirillaceae bacterium | reverse complement strand
TCCTCCCCTCGCCGCCTAGATGTAGCGGTTGACCAGCTCCGCGGTTTCCTTCGACGGCACCACCGGCACGATCTCGAAATCGGCGAGGTCGCCCCAGACCAGCACCCATTCCTGGATCAGCCGCGCATCGTCGCATTCCATGAGCTGGAAGCAGCGGTCGAAATTGGCCTCGATCCAGGAGGAGACGTATTTGAGCCCCTCCGGCATCATCCGCCCCTTCTCCTGGAAGCGCTTGTAGAGCGGCTTCGGGTTGCAATCGTGGAAGTGCTCGATGATCAGGAAAAGCATGGTGGCTCCCGCGGAAAGCGCGGGAGCCGTCAGCGGTGTGCGGCGGCCTCTTCGCGCAGCTGGTTCAACAGCTTGCATAGACTTTCCAGGTCGCCGTGATCAAGCCCCGCGTCGCGGGCCAGGAGCATGCGACCCGAACCGTCCCCCGCCAGCCGCGACAGGCCGGCGACCCAGCGCGGCCAACCGGGCAGGCCATCATCCCCGTCCCGGTCGACCTCCCATTCGATCCGCGCCTCATAGCCACGCTTGCCGGCAAGCGTGAAGCGGCTGCAATCGGCGAGCCGGTCGCCATCGGATTCGGTCTCGAATTGCCATTCCAGTCTGTCTTCGCGAACGACGAAACTGCCATTCACCCGGCCGCGCACAAGCTGCATCACCCACCAGGCGGCGGCAATCGCCAGCAGCGCCGGCAAGCCGATGAACAGCAGGGCATAGGGGATGACCGCGATGTTGCCCGGCGTCTCCATCTTGGCGAGCGAGATCCAGGCAAAGCAGCCAAAGATCCACAAGCTGGGCACGACATAGCGCCATCGCGTGCTGCGCCAAGGGAGCGAGATCGGCAGGTCGCCCGCATTCCAGTCGAACGAGGCGTGAAAGCTGGCGCCCGGCGCCAGAGCGAGGTTGCGCATGGAAGCCTCCGCGGCTCAACGAGACGTCAAGCATACGTCCGGCGCAAGCGCGGCGCCATTTCGGGTATTCGAGGCATGTTTGAGAAAAGAGATCTCTCCGCCCGATACACCGGGCGGAGAGGTTTCGGGAGGAACTATCCCTGCAGGTCCCGCGTCTTCCCCGCCAGCGCGCGGTTGGCGGCGCAGACGATGGCCTTCAGCGAGGCCTGGACGATGTTGGGGTCCATGCCGATGCCGAAGACGGTGCCGCCGGTCGGCGTGCGCGTCTCCAGATAGGCGATGGCGGTCGCGTCGGCGCCGAGGCCCACGGAATGCTCGCGGTAGTCGATCACCTTGAGGTCAACCCCGGCCTCCTTCTTCATCGCGTCCATGAAGGCGTCGATCGGGCCGTTGCCCTTGCCCTTGATCTCGATCTCCTTGCCGTCGCGCTTCATCTTCGCGGTCAGCAAACGAATCTCGGAGGCATGGGCGTCGGCGTGGGTCTCATGGCCGACGAACTTGAACGGCTTCTCGAACTTCAGATACTCGTCGTTGAAGGCCTGCCAGATGTCCTTGGAGGAGATCTCCTTGC
This sequence comes from Rhodospirillaceae bacterium, assembly GCA_016794075.1. Taxonomy (GTDB): domain Bacteria; phylum Pseudomonadota; class Alphaproteobacteria; order Dongiales; family Dongiaceae; genus Dongia_A. The sequence goes on along the minus strand of JAEUKU010000122.1, from coordinate 1,121 downwards.
CAGTCTTGTCGGCGATCTCCTGCACCACGGCGCTGAACTCCATCTGCAGCCGGCGCGGCAGCGAGATGCCGTAATCGGTCTCCATGAGATAGGCGACGCCGCCCTTGCCCGATTGCGAGTTGATGCGGATGACCGCCTCGTAGTCGCGGCCGAGGTCCTGCGGGTCGATCGGCAGATAGGGCACCGCCCATTCGCCGCTGTTCGACTGCTTCATCGCCGCGAAGCCCTTCTTGATCGCGTCCTGGTGCGAGCCGGAAAAGGCGGTGAAGACCAGGTCGCCGCCATAGGGGTGGCGCGGATGCACCGGCAGCTGGTTGCAGTATTCCGCGGTGCGGACCAGGTCGTTGATGTCGGAGAAGTCGATGCCCGGATCGACGCCTTGCGTGAACAGGTTCAGGCCCAGGGTCACCAGATCGACATTGCCGGTGCGCTCGCCATTGCCGAACAGCGTGCCCTCGATGCGCTCGGCGCCGGCCATCACGCCCAGCTCGGCCGCGGCGACGCCGGTGCCGCGGTCGTTGTGCGGATGCAGGCTGATGATCGCCTTGTCGCGGTTGCGCATGTGGCGGCAGAAATACTCGATCTGGTCGGCATAGATGTTGGGCGTCGACATCTCGACGGTGGCCGGCAGGTTGAGGATGGTCTTGTTGGCGGCCGTCGGCTTCCACACGTCCATCACCGCCTCGCAGACCTCGATCGCGTAGTCGATCTCGGTGCCGGTGAAGCTCTCCGGCGAATACTGGTAGACGAACTCGGTCTTGCTCGGATGCTTGGCGGCGTATTCCGCCACCCATTGCGCGCCCTGCACCGCGATCTGCTTGATGCCGGCCATGTCCTGGCCGAACACCACGCGGCGCTGCAGGGTCGAGGTCGAGTTGTAGACATGGACGATGGCGCGCCGCGCGCCGACCAGCCCTTCGTAGGTGCGCGCGATCAGATGCTCGCGGGCCTGCGTGAGCACCTGGATGGTGACGTCGGCCGGGATCAGATCCTCTTCGATCAACTGGCGCAGGAAGTCGAAATCGGTCTGCGAGGCGGAGGGGAAGCCGACCTCGATCTCCTTGTAGCCCATGCGGCAGAGGGTCTGGAACATGCGCAGCTTGCGTTCCGGCCCCATCGGC
>JAEUKU010000188.1 GCA_016794075.1 Rhodospirillaceae bacterium | reverse complement strand
GCATGCGATCGGTGCGGGACTTCCTGCCGCTGTTCGAGGCGGCACCCATGAAGGCGCCGCCGGGCCGGGAATTCCTCTACAGCAATGCCGGTTTCATCCTGCTGGGCTTGGTGGTCGAGGAACTGACGGGGGAGGATTTCCGCAGCTTTGTCGCATCCCACATATTCCAGCCCTGCGGCATGACACGGAGCGGGTATTTTGCCATGGACGCGCTGCCAGAGAAATGCGCTCAAGGCTATCTCTCGCCGGACCAGGGCGATTTTCGCACCAATATCTATGCCGTGCCGGTGATCGGCGGCCCCGATGGCGGCGCCTTCACCACGGTCTGCGACATGCGTCGGTTCTGGACTTCCCTGCTGTCCGGGGATCTGCTCAAACCGGCATCGGTCGAACGTATGACCGCGCCCTCGGTGGGGGTGGACCCGGACCGGGACGATCTCCACTATGGCTACGGCGTCTGGCTGCGGCGGACGCCGGCACGGCGGATCGTCTCGGTCGAAGGCTGTGATCCCGGCGCCGCGCTCGAATCCTTCGTCTGCATCGAGCAGGGCATCGTCGCGACGGTGCTGTCCAACGTGACCAATGGCGCGGCGGATGTCGGCAACGCGCTGGCGGAGCTGCTGACGGGTCGCCGGCTCAATTGACCGGGCGAGCCGGGCTGCGCGCCTCGTGCGACGCAGCCCGGCCATGGTGGAGGGGAGGAGAGGACTTTTCTACGCCGCCCGGTTCATCGCCTCGGCGAAGCTTTGGATATCGGCGTTGAGGCTGTCAGCCTGTTTCGAGAGTTCGCTGGCGGCGCTCAGCACTTCGCTGGCGGCGGTGCCGGCATCGCCCGCCACCTTGGTGACCTCTTGCACATTCTGGGTCACGGCGCTGGTGCCGGCCGAGGCTTGCCCGACGCTGGCCGCGATCTCGACCGTCGCGGCGCTCTGCTCCTCGACCGCGGCGGCGATGGCGGCGGCGATTTCGCTCACCTCGCCGACGGTCTTGCCGATGCCGCTGACGCCCTGGACGGTGACGTCGATGGCGGAGCGGATGGCGTTGATCTGGACCGAGATCTCCTCGGTCGCGCGCGCCGTCTGGTTGGCGAGCTGCTTGACCTCCTGGGCCACCACGGCGAAGCCCTTGCCGGCCTCGCCGGCGCGCGCGGCCTCGATGGTGGCGTTGAGGGCGAGCAGGTTGGTCTGGTTGGCGATCTCGGTGATGAGGCCGACCACGGTGCCGATGCGCTGGGCGCTTTCCGCCAGGCTCTCGACCCGCTTGTTGGTCTCCTCTGTCTCGCGCACGGCATTCTGGGTGATGCTGTTGGAGCGCTGCACCTGCTGCCCGACCTCGCGGAAGGAGCTCGACAGCTCCTCCGCCGCCGCGGCGACGGTGCCGACATTGGTGGCGGCCTCCTCGGCGCCGGCGGCCACCGCCTGGGCGCGCTCGTTGGCGCTGGAGGCGACGCCCTGCATGGCGCGGGCGGCGGATTCCAGCTGCGTCGCGGCGCTCGACACATTGCCCATGACGGTCCTGATCTTGTCGACCAGCTTGCGGGATTCGTCGACCTTGCCGGCCATCGAATCCGCCGCCGAGTTGATGCGCTGTGCGCCGACCAGGAAGCTGCCGACCATGCCCGGCTCGGCGATGCGGCGGTGGAACAGGTTGCGTGCGACATGGTCCATGGCGGCGGCGGATTCGCGCAGATAGGCGTCCGCGCGGTCGATCACCTCGTTGATCGACCAGAACAGCTCGCCCAGTTCGCCCTGCTCGCGGATGTTGCAGATGCGGGCCTCGAAGTTGCCCTGCGCCACCTCGCGGCAGACCATGAGGGCGCGGCTGACCGCGCCGGTCCCGCCTGTGCGATTTCCGGACAGGCAGAGATAGGCGAGGGGCGCCAGGGTTGCCGCGGCGCCGAGGGCGATGGCGGGCAGCGGCGCGCCGGCCCTCCAGCCGATCGCGGCCAGGCCGGAGGCGGCGATCGCGGCGGTCCCGCCAGCGATCCACTTACGCATGGGAGATGAACTCATCATAGCCGATGCCCTTCTCCTTGAGGATTTCGTTGAGGCGATCGCTGGACTTGGCCAGCCCGATTTTGCGGTCCGCTTCGCGGTCCTCGATGTCCTTCAATCCGCGATAGAGCGGCGTGATGACGTCGTTGAGAACGCGCGGGTCGGCGACGCGGCGGTTCGAGTGGTAGCCGACGATCTCGCCGCTGGCGACGAAGCTGGGCGTCACATGCGCCAGCACCCAGTAGTAGTCGCCGGTCTTCGTCATGTTCTTGACGTAGGCGAAGATCTCCTGGCCCGAGCGCAGCCGGTCCCACAACAGCTTGAAGATGCAGCGCGGCATCTCCGGATGGCGGATCAGGCTGTGCGGCTGGCCGAGCAGTTCCGGCTCCTCGTAGCCGGAGATCGCCATGAAGGTCCGGTTGACGTAGGTGAGATGCCCCTTGAGATCGGTCTTGCTGACGATGATCTCGTCTCGGCGGAAGGTCCGTTCGGTGTTGGTCGGCTGAATCGTGCGCGACAGTTTGCGCGCGGCGGGCGTGTGGTCGGATTCGACATTTCGTCTCGCGGTGAGCAGCGACATTGAAGACCTCGACTCGTTTTCTTGGGAGTACCTTGGTGATCTCGGCGCGTCGTGCCTCACCTGCAACGCTCTCATGCGCATCCTTACAACGGGTAAATTTTTCTGGATATTCGAATCGTTTGGAATGTTTTTTCGAGGCGCCGATTGTCAAGGATAGAACTGTCGCAGGACCATGGGGCGATCGCGCTGAATCGAATGTCGTTGATGCGGAAACGAAAGATAACAGCACCCAGCCTTTCGCGTACGCGGCGCGCGTCGCGGGCTGTTATTCGATGATCCTGCAGGCGCGGGCCGGCGTCGCGCCTATAACGCCGCCACCAGGTGCCCGCCGCCGAGGTCGCGGTAGGTGACGAAGCTCGGCACGTAGTCAACGGCGCGGAAGGGGCTCGGCACTTCGCCTTCCAGTCGCCGGCGGGCGAGGCCGCGGCGGGCCGGGTCGGGGATCGGCACGGCAGCCAATAGCTTTTGCGTATATGGGTGCTGGGGGCTGCCCAGAACCTGCTTCGTCGGCCCGGTCTCGACGATCTGGCCGAGATACATGACCGCGACGCGGTGGCTGACCTGCTCCACCACCGCCATGTCGTGCGAGATGAAGAGGTAGGAGAGGCCCATCTCCGCCTGGAGCTTCTTCAGCAGCTCCAGAATTTGCGCCTGGATCGAGACGTCGAGGGCGGAGACGCATTCATCCGCGATGATGATCTTCGGGTTGAGCGACAGTGCGCGGGCGATGCAGATGCGCTGGCGCTGGCCGCCGGAGAATTCGTGCGGATAGCGGGTGACGTGATCCTTCGACAGGCCGACGCGCTGGAACAGGTCGGCGACGCGGTCCCTCAGTTCCGACCCCGAAGCCAGGCCATGGATGACCAGCGGCTCGCCCACCAGGTCGCCGACGCTCATGCGCGGATCGAGCGAGGCATGGGGGTCCTGGAAGATCATCTGGACGTCGCGGCGCAGGGCGCGCAACGCCTCGCCCCGGATGGCGGCAGTTTCCTTGCCAGCGACCTTGACCGAGCCGGTGAAGGGCGACAGATGCATGATGGCGCGGGCGCTGGTCGACTTGCCGCAGCCGCTTTCGCCGACCAAAGCCAGGGTCTCGCCCGGCATCAGATCGAAGGAGATCTTTTCGACCGCATGGACGCGCTGTTGCGTGCGGTGGAAGAAGCCGCCCTTCACGTCGAAGCGCACGATGAGGTCGCGCACGGCGAGGGCCGGTTCGATCTTCGGCCTTTCATTGGGGGCGTTGCGGCCATTGGCGAATTTCGGCACGGCGGCGAGCAGCGCCTTGGTGTAGTCGGCCTGCGGGGCGGTGAAGACGGATTTGACCGGGCCGTGCTCCACCATCTTGCCGTGGCGCATAACCACCACGTCGTCGGCCATCTCCGCCACCACGCCCATGTCGTGGGTGATGAGGATGATGGCGGTGCCGGTCTGCTTCTGCAAATCGCTCATCAGCTCCAGGATCTGCGCCTG
>JAEUKU010000116.1 GCA_016794075.1 Rhodospirillaceae bacterium | reverse complement strand
TACATCATCAAGGCACGCGTCACGCTGCTGCGCGATCTGGGCGCGGCGATGAGCCCGTTCAACGCCTTCCTGTTCATCCAGGGGCTGGAGACGTTGCCGCTGCGGATGCGCGAGCATTGCCGCAACGCCAATGCCGTCGCCGAATACCTCGGCAAGCATCCTGCGGTCACCAAGGTGATCTTCCCGGGCGCCATGACGGGCGAGGCGAAGCGCCGCGCTGATGCCTATCTCAAGGGCGGCTACGGCGCGCTGGTCGGCTTCGAGATCAAAGGCGGCAAGGAGGCGGGGCGCAAGTTCATCGACGCGCTGCAGCTCTTCTACCACGTCGCCAATATCGGCGATGCGCGCAGCTTGGCGATCCATCCGGCGACCACCACGCACTCGCAGCTGTCGCCCGAGGAGCAATTGGCCACCGGCGTCAGCGATTCCTACGTGCGCCTGGCAATCGGCCTGGAGCATATCGACGACATCCTGGCCGATATCGACCAGGCCTTGCAGGCGGCAGCGGGCAAGAAGGCCGCGGAATAGGTTCGTTTCGCGTCATGCGGCGAAAGGCCCGACCCGCCCGGTCGGGCCTTTTGCGCGCAGCGGCCAATTTGTTACAGTCCGGCATAGGACGCAGCAGAGGATTCCGCGCCATGAAGCACCGAGCCCCCGCCGTCAAAGGGTCCGCCAAGGCGGTGAGCCTGCTGGGCGCCAATCCGCATGGCCAGTTCCCGCGCGTGCGGCTGCGGCGCAACCGGGCCGATGACTGGTCGCGCCGCCTGGTGCGCGAGACGACGCTGACCGTCGACGATCTGATCTGGCCGGTCTTCGTCAAGGAAGGTGGGGCGAAGCGCGAAGCCATTCCCGCCATGCCGGGGGTCAGCCGGGTGACGATCCCCGCATTGCTCGAGGCCGCCGAGCAGGCGGCGAAGCTCGGCATTCCCGCCCTCGCCCTCTTTCCGGTGGTGCCGAGGGAGAAGAAGAGCGAAAGCGCGGAAGAGGCCGTGCGCGGCGACAATCTGTGCAACCGCGCGGTGCGCGCGCTGAAGAAGGCGGTGCCGGAGATCGGCGTGATCTGCGACGTGGCGCTCGACCCCTATACTTCGCACGGCCATGACGGCTTGCTGCAGGATGGCCGCATCCTCAACGACGAAACCCTCGACGTGCTCTGCCAGCAGGCGCTGGCGCAGGCCGCCGCCGGCGTCGACATCGTGGCGCCCTCCGACATGATGGATGGCCGCGTCGGCCGCATCCGCGACGCGCTCGATGCCGAGGGCCATCAATCGGTGCGCATCATGTCGTATGCCGCCAAATACGCTTCCGCCTTCTATGGCCCATTCCGCGAGGCGGTCGGCTCCAAGTCGGCGCTCGGCAAGGGCGACAAGCGCACCTACCAGATGGATGCGGCCAACGGCGACGAGGCGATCCGCGAATGCGCCCTCGACGTCGCCGAAGGCGCCGACCTGCTGATGGTGAAGCCCGGCATGCCCTATCTCGACATCCTGCACCGGGTGAAGCAGGAATTCCGCCTGCCGACCTGCGCCTATCAGGTCAGCGGCGAATACGCGATGATCAAGGCCGCCGCGCAGAACGGCTGGCTCGACCACGACCGCGCCATGATGGAAAGCCTCGCCTGCTTCAAGCGGGCCGGGGCGGATGGCGTGCTGACCTATTTCGCCATCGAGGCCGCGACTCTGCTGCGCCGGGGCTGAGCCGCCTCGCCTTCCCCTCGACAATATCGGATCGGCGGCGCAGGCGCGCCGCTACGTAGTCTTTGTGGTAACCACCACGTCACTTGACTAATTCATAGCCGGAGTGCCACAGATTGCCCGAATGGACAACGTGGTGCTGTGATGAAGCCACAGGAACGGCGTGAGCGGATTGCGGCCCTGGTGCGGGAAAGCACCCGGGTGACGGTCGAGGAACTGGCCCAGTTGCTGGGTACCTCGCATGAGACGGTGCGGCGCGATCTGGCGCTGCTGTCGGAGCGTGGGCTGGTGCGCAAGGTGCATGGCGGTGCGGTGCACGCGCAAACGGCGCTGGAGAGTTCGTTCGGCGACCGGTCGATGACCGCGCGCAACGAGAAGGTGGCGATCGGCCGCCGCGCGGCGCAGCTGTTCCAGCCCGGCGACAGCATCATGATCGATTCCGGATCGACGACCGCGACCTTCGCCGAGGCGCTGGGCAAGGTCGGTCATTTTTCCGTCATCACCAATTCCCTGCTGGTGGCGAACGAGCTGTGGAAAGCGCCGATTCGCAGCGATATCTACCTGCTCGGCGGCCGTTTCTTCGGCGAGGGGCACGAGACGCTCGGCCCGCTGGCGGTCGAGGAGATTCAGCGCCTGCGCGTCGACCACGCGGTCCTCACCATCGGCGCCGTCGACCCCGCCGGCCGCTGCATGGACTACAACGCGGAGGAGACCTATATCGCCCGCGCCATGCTGGCCAGCGCCCGGCAGACCACTATCCTGGCGGACTTCTCCAAGCTCGGCCGGCATGCGCTGTTCGAGGTCTGCGATGCCAAGCAGATCCATCGCCTGGTCACTGACCGGCCGCCGCCAAGCCCGCTCGACGAAGCGCTGCGCCGCGCCGGGGTCGAGGTCCTGGTCGCCGAGGCCCAGAGCCGGGAGACCCCGTGGCGCGCGGCCGTCTCGGCGTAGCGGCCTGTGGATATTCCAACATGAAAGTTGTGTGAACGGTCACTTTAGTATTGACTATGTGACCACTTAGTCATCTTATTCTCCCCAACACCAGGGAAATGCGTCACTCGACACTGGGAAATGGGGAGGCTTAAACATGCAGATTGCACAAACCCGCCGGATTGCGCGTCATCGGGCGATGGCCCTCGCCGTCGCCACCTTCATCGGCACCTTCGGTGCTGCGAGCGTCTATGCCCAATGCCCGACCGTCACGGACCCGCAGAATCTGAATGGAGCCTGGGCCGGGCAGGTCGAGGTCGAAGAGGCCCTGGCCGCGGATGTGAAGCTCTCCTACAGCGAGAACCCGCTCTTCGCCGACGATGTGAAGGCCGGCAAGTTGCCGCCGGTCGCCGAGCGCCTGCCGGAAGAGCCGCTGATCGTTCTCCCCTATGTGGAATGCGGCGCCTATGGCGGGACGCTGAACGGCCTCGCGCGCGCGCCGGAATCCGGCACCTCCGACATCCTCAGCTGGCGGCAGGTCAGCCTGGTGCGCATCGGCGATGACCTGCAAACCATCGTGCCGAATGTCGCCAAGGCCTGGACCTGGGCCGACGACTACAAGTCGGTCGAATTCACCCTGCGCAAGGGCCACAAATGGTCGGACGGCCAGCCGTTCACCGCCGACGACGTGGTGTTCTTCTTCAACGACATCGTCGCCAACAAGGACATCCACCCCGACGTTACGACCGAATGGGGCGTGAACGCCAAGGCGGAGAAGATCGACGAGACCCATGTGAAGGTCAGCTTCGACGAGCCCTTCCCCGGCATGCTCACCTACATGGCGACCAGCGGCTCCTATTTCGCGCCCTTCGCGCCAAAACACCATTTCGAGAAGTACCACCTCGCCTACAACCCGAAGGCCGACGAGGAGGCGAAGGCCGAGGGCTTCGAGACCTGGGTGAAGCGCTTCAACACCTACTACAACGTCTGGAAGGATGCCGAGACGCTGACCCCGCACGCGCTGACCGTGCCGACGCTGGAAAGCCACATCATCGAGGTCGATCCGGACACCCAGCGCCGCATGTTCAAGGCCAACCCGTACTACTTCAAGGTCGATTCCGCGGGCCAGCAGCTGCCCTATATCGACCATCACCTCGAGCGCTTCCTGAATTCGGACCTGCAGACCCTGGCGATCCTCAACGGCGAGGTCGACTACAAGGCGCAAGGCCCGTCCCTGCCGGAATACCCCACTCTGAAGGAAGGCGAGGCCAAGGGCAAATACGAGGTGCGCCTCGTGCCGGGGTCGTTCGGCCCGACGCTGAGCTTCAACATCACCCACAACAATCCGAAACTGCGGGCGGTCTATTCCGATCTGCGCTTCCGGCAGGCGATCTCGCACGCCATCAACCGCGACGAGATCAACGAGGTGATGTATTTCGAGCTCGGCAAGCCGAGCCAGGGGCTGCCGGCGCAGCTCTCCTTCGTCACCGAGGCCGACCACAATTACATGATCGAGTACAACGTCGACAAGGCGAACGCCCTGCTCGACGAGATGGGGCTGAAGCGCGGCTCCGACGGGATGCGGACCTATCCGGACGGCTCGCCCTTCACCATCCTGTGGGAATACTCCACGCAGATGGCCTTGCCGGAATTCGTCAAGCTGGTGAGCGACTACTTCAAGGCGGTGGGCCTCAACGTGAACGTCAAGGAGCTGACCAGCGCCGCCACCCGCGAGAACGCCAAGGCGGAGACCTCCGACATCAACATGGAGTGGGACATCCCCTTCGAGCCCACGCTCGTCGCCGACATCAATCTCTATACGCCGTACTATTCCGAGATCAGCCCGCTCTTCGGCGTGAAGTGGCGGCAATGGTCGGAGAGCAACGGCACCGAGGGCGAGGAGCCGCCGGCCTGGGCCAAGCGCATGTTCGAGATCGCCAGGGAGTGGAAGACGGTGGTGCCCGGCTCCGAGCGCTACATGGAGCTCGGCAAGGAGCTGGTGAAGCTCAACCTGGAGAACATGACCATCATCGGCACGATCGGCGAGGTGCCGAAGCCTGTCATCGTCTCCAAGCGGCTGCACAACGTGATGCCGGAGATGAACACGGCGCATTTCAACTTCGGCTATTCCTACGCCTACCGCGCGGACCAGTGGTTCATCAAGGAATAGCGTCGCCATCGAGGGCGGGCCATTGCGGCCCGCCCTTTCTCCATGCCCCAACCGGATGAACGCCGAATGAGTGCCGAGCCCGGCCGATGATCACGTTCTTCGCCCGCCGCTTCGCCTATATGGTGATCACGCTCCTGCTGGTCTCCGTGGTGTCCTTTGCCATCGTGCAAAGCGCGCCGGGCGACTACGCGGAGATCTATGCCGCGCGCAAGGCCAATGCCGGCGCCATCATCAGCCAGGCCGAGATCGAGAACGTGCGGCGGCAACTCGGCCTCGACAAGCCGTGGCATATCCAGTACGGGCGCTGGATCGGCAACATCGTGCTGCACAACGACTGGGGCATGAGCTGGGAGTGGAAGCGCCCGGTCGGCGAGGTGATCTGGGAGCGGATGCCCCTCACCCTCGCCATCGCCTTCTCCACTCTCATCTTCATGTATGTCGTCTCCATCCCGGTCGGCATCTATTCGGCGGTGCACCGCTACTCGATCGGCGACCATACCGTGTCCCTGCTCGGCTATATCGGCCTGGCGACGCCCAATTTCCTCCTTGCACTCGTGCTGATGTACCTGTCGCAGCGCTATTTCGGGCAGAGTGTCGGCGGGTTGTTCTCGCCCGCCTACGAGAATGCGCCTTGGAGCTGGGGCAAGTTCAAGGACCTGCTGGCGCATCTCGCCGTGCCGGTCATCGTGCTTGGCACCGGCGGCACAGCGTTCCTGATCCGCGCCATGCGCGCCGCGGTGCTGGATGAGCTCAACAAGATGTACGTCCTCTCGGCCAAGGCGAGCGGCCTGTCGCCGCTGAAGCTGCTGATCCGCTATCCGGTGCGCATGGCGCTGAACCCGATCGCGGCGACCTTGGGCTGGCGCCTGACCTACGTAATCTCCGGCGCGCCGATCGTCGGCTTCGTCCTCGCCTTGCCGGATACCGGGCCCCTCTTCCTGCATTCGCTGCTGAACCAGGACATGCTGCTGGCTGGCGCGATGATCTTCATCTACTGCGCCCTCACCATCATCGGCACCCTGCTCTCCGACCTCCTGCTGGTCGCCCTCGACCCGCGCATCAAGCTGGAATAGGGCGCCGCCATGAGCCTCATCGACACCTACCGCGCCTATCGTGCCCGCCCCAAGGCGATCCGCCGCACCGATCTCGCCAGCCAATGGCAGCTGATGTGGTGGCGCTTCCGCAAGCACCGCATGGCGATGCTGGGGATGATACTGCTCGGCCTCTTCGGCGTGTGCGTGCTGTTCCCGGAGCCGATCAGCCCCTACGCCCCCTTCGAGCGCAATAGCAAATACGTCGCCGGCGCGCCGATGATGCCGCACTTCTTCGAGGCTGACGGTACCTTCCACCCGCGCCCCTTCGTCTACGGCGTGAAGAGTGAGCGCGACCCGGTCACGCTGAAGCTGCGCCACACCAGGGACGAGACCAAGATCTGGGAGATCGCGTTCTTTGTGAAAGGCGACCCCTATCATCTGTTCGGCCTGATCCCGCTGGACATCCATCTGTTCGGGACGCGCGAGGGCTTCATCCACCTCTTCGGCACCGATTTCACCGGGCTCGACATCTTCTCGCGCACCATCCATGCCTGCCGCGTCTCGCTCAGCGTCGGGCTGGTGGGCGTCCTGGTCTCCTTCGTCCTGGGCGCCGCGATCGGCGGCGCGGCGGGCTATTTCGGCGGCCAGTTCGACAACATCGTCATGCGGATCATCGAGTTCATCCGCTCGATCCCGACTTTGCCGCTGTGGCTCGCCTTGGCCGCCGCCTTGCCGCGCGATTGGGGTCCCCTGCCGACCTATCTGGCGGTGACCGCCATCCTCGCGCTGCTGGGCTGGACCTGGCTTGCCCGCACCGTGCGCTCGAAACTGCTGGCGACGCGGCATGAGGATTTCGTGCTGGCGGCGAAGCTCTCCGGCTGCTCGGATTCGCGCATCATCCGGCGCCACCTCCTGCCGTCCTTCATGAGCTATCTGATCGTCGACACCTCTATCGCCTTCCCGGAGATCCTGCTGGCGGAGACGTCCCTCTCCTTCCTTGGGCTGGGCCTGCGCGAGCCGGTCGAAAGCTGGGGCGTGCTGCTCTATGCGGCGCAGAGCATCCGCTCGGTCGACCAGGCGCCCTGGCTAATGATCCCCGGCCTCTTCGTCATCGTCGCGGTGCTGGCCTTCAATTTCCTCGGCGACGGCCTGCGCGACGCGGCCGATCCCTATTCGAAGTAGCAAGATGGCGGAAGCGCGCGACAACGTCCTGGATGTCGAGACCCTCAGCATCGCCCTGCGCCAGGACGACGCGACGGTGCCGATTGTCGAGGACATCTCCTTCTCCCTCGCCCGCGGCGAGGTGCTGGCCCTGGTCGGGGAGAGCGGGTCGGGCAAGAGCCTCACCGCCCTCTCGCTCATGCAGCTCCTCAGTAAGGAACTGGCGATCACCAAGGGCCGCATCCTGCTGCACGCGGCCGATGGCGGCGTCACCGACATCGTCGGTCTCGGCGCCAATGGCCGCGCCATCGAGGCGATCCGCGGGCGCCGCATGGGCATGATCTTCCAGGAGCCGATGAGCTCCTTCTCGCCCATCCACACCATCGGCGCGCAGATCGCCGAGGTGGCGATGATCCACGAGAAGGTGACCCGCGAGGAGGCGCGCCGGCGCGCGGCGGAGCTGCTGGCCAAAGTGGGGATCCCGGACCCGGTGCGGGCGCTCGACCGCTATCCGCAGGAATTCTCCGGCGGCATGCGTCAGCGCGCCATGATCGCCCGTGCCCTGATCTGCGGCCCCGGCCTGCTCATCGCCGACGAGCCGACGACGGCCCTCGACGTGACGATCCAGAGCCAGATCCTCGACCTGATGCGCAAGCTGAAGAATGAGCTCGGAATGGCGATCCTGTTCATCACCCACGACCTCGGCATCGTGGCGCAGATGGCCGACCGGGTCGCCATCATGTATTCCGGCCGCATCGTCGAGAGCGGCCCGGTGCGCGACATCTTCCGCCGCCCGGTGCACCCGTATACGCGGGCGCTGCTCGAGGCCGTGCCGCGGCTCGGCGACATCGACCGGCACCGGAAGATCCGCCCCATCGCCGGCAGCATCCCGAACATCTTCGACGTGCCGCAGGGCTGCCGCTTCCATCCGCGCTGCCCGGCGGCGCAGCTGCCGCGCTGTGCCGAGGCGCCGCCGCCGCGGTATGATGCCGGGCGGCACCATGTCTCCTGCATCCACGGCGCCGAGGAGCTCGGCCGATGAGCGACCTCCTCACCGTCAGCAACCTCTCGGTCCGGTATCCATCGCGGGAGAAAACCGGCTGGGGCAAGCCGAAGAGCTACGTCTCCGCGGTCGACGACGTGTCCTTCTCCATCGCTCGCGGCGAGACCCTGGGGCTGGTCGGCGAAAGCGGCTCGGGCAAGACGACGCTGGGCCTTTCGGTCCTGCGCGGGGTGGAGCCGAGTGCGGGCCGCATCCAGTTGACCCTGCCGCGCGGCACCCTGGATGTCACCGCGCTCAGCAGCAAGGAGTTGCGCCGGGCGCGGCGGCATTTCCAGATGATCTTCCAGGACCCCTACGCCTCGCTCAACCCGCGCATGACCGTGCGGGACATCATCTCCGAGCCGCTGATCGCCCAGCGCGGCCTCGGTGAGAGCCTGGACCGCGCCATGATCAACGCCCGCGTGGTCGACATCGCCCAACGATGCGGCCTCAGCCGCGACCAGCTGCGCCGTTTTCCGCATGCCTTCAGCGGCGGCCAGCGCCAGCGCATCGCCATCGCCCGCGCCCTGGTGCTCAATCCCGATTTGGTGGTCTGCGACGAGCCGATCTCGGCCCTCGACGTGTCGATCCAGGCGCAGATCCTGAACCTGCTCGCCGAGCTGCAGGAGAGCCTGGGCCTCACCTATCTTTTCATCGCGCATGACCTCGCCGCCGTCGCCTATGTCTGCGACCGGGTAGCCGTCATGTACCTGGGCCAGATCGTCGAGCTCGGGCCGACCCGCAGCGTCTATTTCACGCCCAAGCATCCCTATACCGAGGCGCTGATGTCGGCGGTGCCGGAGCCGGACCCGGACGCGACGTTGCGGCCGATCCTGCTCCAGGGCGAACGGCCGGACCCCAGCAACCCGCCGAGCGGCTGCCGCTTCCACACGCGCTGCCGTTACGCGACCGAGCTCTGCGCGACGGCGGCGCCTACGCTGCGGGAAGTCGCCAACGGGCAGTTCGCCGCCTGCCACTATGCGACGGAACTCACCCTGCAGGGCGCGCAGGACCTGCGCGAACGGAAGGACGAACGGGTCGCGGTCTAGAAGCGCGAAGCCAGGAACCGCAGCGCGACCTCGTCATGCCAGGGGCGGCCGAGGCCCAGCGCATGAAAACCGACATGACCGCCCGACCAGGGCATCAGCAGGCGGACGGCCTTGGCCTTGCTCCAATCCACGGCCCGGAACGAGGCCGAGGGAATCCAGGGGTCATCCTTGGCGTGGATGATGAGAGTCGGCGTCCGGATCGCCGTCAGGCGCGGAGCCGACGAGCATTGCGCATAATAGTCCAGCGCGTCCCGGAAGCCGTTGGCCGGCGCCACGACGCGGTCGTCGAAGTCGAGGATGGTGCGGATCTCAGGATCGCTGGGGCGCTCTTCCCGCATCCGCTCGAGCAAATAGTCGTGATAGCGCCGATTGCGCCGGTGGGCGATGCGCTGTTGCGCGGCGTGCAGATCGATCGGCGGCGAGACGGCGATCGCCGCCCGCAGATGCGCCAGCCCGCCTT
>JAEUKU010000084.1 GCA_016794075.1 Rhodospirillaceae bacterium | reverse complement strand
GCAATACGAGAACGCCGAGGAGTGGCGGCGCGCGGTGGCGAAGCAGCCGGTGCCGCGCCTCGGCACGCCGCGCGACGTGGCGCTCGCCGCCGCCTACCTGCTGTCGCCCGCCGGCGATTTCGTCACCGGCACGCTGCTGCGGGTCGATGGCGGGGAAACCCTGCTGGCCCGTGACGCAGAGAGCTGAATGCGCGGCACGCATTTGCCACCAGAATAGACCCATAAATCATGCTGAGGTTGTATTTCGCACGGTTGCCTTTGCCGCGGCGGCGCGCGGATACGCCCGAAAGGGGCGGCCGTTCTATTTTGCCGCTCAGATCAGGCCGCGGGCGGAGAGCTCGCTTTTCAGATAGGCGTAGAAGATCGGCGCGGCGATGACGCCGGGAATGCCGAATGCCGCTTCCATCACCAGCATGGCCAGCAGGAGCTCCCAGGCACGGGCGCGGATCTGGCCGCCGATGATGCGCGCGTTGACGAAATATTCCAGCTTGTGGATGGCGATCAGGAAGGCGAGCGAGCCGAGCGCCACGTAGAACGACAGGCTGAGGCTCACCACCACGATGACCGTGTTGGAGATGAGATTGCCCAGAACGGGGAGCAGCCCGGCGACGAAGGTGACCACGATCATGGTCTTGATCAGCGGCAGGTGGATGCCGAAAAGCGGCAGGATCGCCGCCAGGTAGACGCCGGTCAGCAGCGTGTTCAGCGCCGAGATACGCACCTGCCCGAACACCACGCGGCGGAAGGAGCGGCTGAGGAGCGTGATGCGCGCCTCCAGCGCGCGGGCCAGCGGCCCCGGACGCTTGCCGTGGCCGTATCCCTGCGTCGGGTCGGCCAGCACGATCATGCCGCCGATGATCAGGCCGATGACGATGTGGACGATGACCTTGCCCAGGCTTTCGCCGATATTGCCCAAGGTCGCGGCATGGGCGCGCAGCCAGCCGGCGGCCGCGGTCTCGAGCTCGTCGACATTGGCCGGCAGGTAGGGCTGCACCCAGGCCGGGAAATGGCTGCGCGCGGTGTCGATGGCGTTGGCCATCTCCTGCATCAGCGGTACGACGCCTTCGTCGTTGCCGGAGAGCAGATTGGCGATGCGCACGGTGCCGTAGGTGAGCGCCACGGTGACGACGCCGCCGAGGATGCCGAGGGCGATGATCTTGCCGCCGAAGCGCGACACGCCGACCGTGCGGTGGCGCGCCGCCACCAGCTCGGCGCATTGATGCGCCAGCAATCCCGCCAGCAGCGCCGCCAGCAGCCCCAGATGTAGCACCACGGCCAGGCCGATGGCGGCCAGGAACAGCGAGGCGATCTCGATCCTGGCGCTGCGGTCGGTGAATTGTTCCGGCAGGTTCATGGCCTCGGCTTCCGCGACATGGGGGCAGCTTAGCCCAGGCCCGCCCGGATGTCGCCGTTCGAGCTTAGGAAAGCGGCCTTAACGAAGCCTTAGAGCCCCATCAAGGCGGCGTAGCGGCGCTGGAAGGCGTGCACGTTGGCCTCGCTAACCCCCGGGAGGTCGGGACCGGCGACGAAGCGCCCGCCGCGATAGCCCTTGGATTTGAGGCCGCGCTGCACCGAGGCGCACAGTGTGACGTCCTCCGGCCACAGCACGTTGGAGAGGTAGTCGACGCGATCCGCCGGCAGGTTCTCGCCCGGGAAGGTCAGCGCGCTCCAGGCGATGCTGGTGCGCTCCGCGTCGACCGGCTGGAACCAGAAGACCGACACCGCGCGCGAGCCCGGCATCAGGCCGAACTCGATGTTGGGGAACAGGTGCCAATAGGAATTGTGCTGCACCGGCTCCTCGGCGCCGACCTTGTAGGCGCTGTTGTCGCCGCTGCGCAAAGGGGCGGCACTTTTCATCCAGGCGCCATGCTGGCTCAGCGTGTAGCGGCCGACATCGATCATGTCGACGAAGGCGCGATGGGCGGGGCCGCAGTGGTAGCATTCCAGGCAGTTCTCGGCCAAAACCTTCCAATTGGCGTCGAGCACCGCGCGTTCGCCCCCCATCAGCGAGTGGCGGGGATTGACGGCGACCTGGTCGATCCACGGCATCTCGCGCACCATGTCGGCGAACATGTCGCCGGCCAGCTCCGACAAGGGCCGTGCCTGCGGATCGAGGTTGACGAACAGGAAGCCCAGCGGCGTTTCCAGCCGCACCGGCTCGAGGCCATAGGCGGCCGGGTCGAAGTCCGGCAAGTGCCGGGTTGCCCGCGCGCCGCGCAGACGGCCGTCCAGCTCGTAGCTCCAGGCGTGATAGGGGCAGACGATGACCGAGGCGACGTTGCCGCGGCCTTTCAGCAATTCATGCGCCCGGTGCTGGCAGACGTTGTAGAAGGCGCGCAGCGCGCCGTCTTGCCCGCGCAGCACGAAGATCTCCTGATCGATGATGCCCGCGACCAGGTAGTCGCCGGCATTGGGCAATTCGCTCGCATGGCCGACGCATTGCCAGACCTTGTGGAACAGGCGCGTCTTTTCCGCCTCGAACACGGCCGGGTCGCTGTAGAGATAGCCCGGCAACGCGGCGGAACGCGCGGCATCCTCGGTCAGCTCGCGGATGGCGGCGGGTCGCTGCATAATCGCCTCCCAGCGCCCGGCGGCGCCGGGCAATCAATGAACGATCATTCATTGAGAATAGTATTCGCCTCTTGAAATCAAGGCAATAGGCGCAAAAGCCGGGGCGCGGCCCTAGCTCCGCGTGTAGCGGATGAAGCCGCCATACTGCGCCACCTGGTCGTAGAGCAGGCGGGCGGCGGCGTTGCTCTCATGGGTCAGCCAATAGACCTTGGACGATCCGGCGGCGTCGGCCGCCTCGTAGACTGCCTCGATCAGCCGCCGCGCCACGCCGGAACGCCGGCCGCGCGGATCGACGAACAGGTCGTTCAGATAGCAGATGTTCTCCACCGACCAGGTCGAGCGGTGGAACAGGTAATGCGCCAGGCCGACCAGGCGCCCGTCGCGCTCCGCCACCAGGCAATGCACCGGCTCGCCCGGATCAAAGAACCGCCGCCAGTTGCTCGCGGTCACCGCCTCGGGCAGGCTGACGCGATAGAACTCCTGGTAGCCGCGCCACAGCGGCAGCCATTGCGCGTGATCCGCCTCGCGCGCCGGGCGGATCAGGGTTTCGTCTTGCGGCATTGCGCCCCCGTCGTCCTCGCTCGCCGGCAGTATACATCACTATACGTCACTCCAGGCCGCGGGCTTGCCAGGATCTGCTGCCGGCCACAAGATCGCCGGGAACTCATGAGGGGAGCGCATGCGTATCTCCGGTCAATCGGCCCTCGTCGCCGGCGGCGGATCGGGCATCGGCGCCGCCGTCGCGCGGCATCTGGCGCGGCAGGGCGCCAGGGTGGCGGTGCTCGACCTCAACGGCGAGGGTGCCCGCGCGGTGGCGGCGGAGATCGGCGGCCTCGCCTGCCCCTGCGACATCGCCGACGCGCTGGCGACCGAGACCGCCATCGCCGCGGCGCGCGCCGCGCATGGGCCGGCGCGCATCCTGGTGAACTGCGCCGGCATCCTGGCGCCTGGGCGCACCCTCGGCAAGGACGGGCCAATGCCGCTCGAGTCCTTCCGCCGCGTCATCGAGGTCAACCTGGTCGGCGGCTTCAACCTGCTGCGTTTGGCCGCCGCCGGCATGGCGCAGCTCGACCCGCTCGGCGACGGCGAACGCGGCGTGGTGATCAACGTCTCCTCCATCGCCGCCTATGAGGGTCAGATCGGCCAGATCGCCTATGCGACGTCCAAGGCCGGCCTCGCCGGCATGACCTTGCCCGCCGCGCGCGACCTGGCGCGCCACGGCATTCGCGTGCTGTCCATCGCGCCGGGCCTCGTCGAGACGCCGATGATGGCCGGCGTGAGCGAGGAGCAGCGCGCCGCGCTGGCGCAATCGATTCCGTTTCCCCAGCGCCTCGCCGAGCCGGCGGAGATCGCGAAGCTGGCGCAGCATCTGATCGAGAACGTGATGCTGAACGGCGAGGTGGTGCGCATCGACGGCGCGCTCCGCATGGCGCCGAAGTAGTCACTGCTGCCACTCTCGCGCCGTCATTGCCACCGACTCATTCGTCATCACCGGGCTCGACCCGGTGATCCAAGTTTGCGTGCGGCGCAGTGGAACTTGGATTGCCGGGTCAAGCCCGGCAACGACGATGGGAGGCGAGCAGTCTATCCACCCACGA
>JAEUKU010000056.1 GCA_016794075.1 Rhodospirillaceae bacterium | reverse complement strand
CGCTCCGGCGCGGCGCACGAACTTATTCGGCACGAACTTCTGAAGTAGACAATACGCGCACGTATCGCAGGCTTGGATGAAATAGCTGTCCTTCGAGTCTTTCGGGTGCGGGTCTTCGATGATTCGAAGCACAGGTAGATTGCGAAATCCTGGGCCAAATCTGTTCATGTTTGGAACAGGGTTATAGACAGACATCTTCCGCACCATGCGCACAAGCTTCTTGCCGTCGGTTGCATCGGTCAACACCATACCAAAGTCATTTCTGTGTCCGCCCGGGAAGTTTCCGTATCGAAGAGTATTCTCAAACCTCTGAAAAAGTGCCTGCCAAGCGTTGGCAAAGACATCGTAGGTGGCTGGTTTTCCCCGCTTGTCGACGATGACATTTGTGACGGAGATGAATTGCATCTTCGCAAGCTCATCAAGGAAATTTCGGAGAATGGCGAGGCGAATGTGTCGATTCATACCGGAAACGGGCGGACTCTTGAGATACTCTGAGGCATGAATCTCTGTGCGAACTGGCAAACCATATGCCGTCTTCAAGGTAGCTCGGAAGTTCGCAATGGCTTTGGTGAAACCGCGCCAGTTGCTCTCGTGGATCACAAGCGCCGACAAGGCAAAATGAGTAGTGGGGGACCTGATTAGGCCAGTGTCGCCGCTTTCATCCACGTACATAAGATACATGCCCTTAAAGGTCGCATATCACAACACCATGATCAACCTGTTCTAAGAGCTGACGGCAGCAGTCGAGATTAGACTTCGATCGCCCGCCGCTGCGTCGCCGCCAGCGCCAGCGCGGCCAGCAGCGTGCCGCCGGCGATCGCGGCGAGCACCGGGAACAGCAGCGGGAAGCCGCGCTGCGCGTCGTAGAGGGCTGCGATCAGCGGCACGGCGGCGGGGCCCACGCCGAAGGCGACGACGTAGCTGACCGCATAGGCGCGCGATCGCCAGGCATCGCCGACATTGCGGGCGATCACCGCGTCGCTGATCGGGATCAGGCCGAAGACGATGAACATGGTGGCAAGGGCCGGCGCGATGAAGAGCGGCCCCTCGGCCAGGCCGGCCAGCAGCAGCGCCGCGATCTGCGCGCCGGCGAGCGGCAGGAAGATGCGCGGCAGCGCGACGCGGTCGATCAGATGGCCGATCCAGAGCTGCGCCAGGGCGGCCACCGCGAAGACGATGGAGACGATGGTGCCGATGGCGGCGGCGTTGCGGAACAGCCCCGCCAGATGATGCTCCGCCACCTTCGGCAACGCGATGGTGGTGGCGTTGAAGACCAGCGAATCGCAGACGATGAAGATCAGCAGGGCGATGGCGAGATAAAGCGGGAAGCCGCGCGCGCCGCCACCCGCGACGGGCGCGGATGACGCGGCGGCCTCCGCCTTCGTCGCGCGCCTTGCCCCTGGTTTAGGCTGGGGCGGCACCAAGGCCAGAAACGCCAGCCCGGCCAGGATCGACAGCATGCCCGGCGCGAAGAAGGCCCAGCGCCAGCCGAAAGCCTCGGCCAGCAGGCCGGTCACCATGGCGGCACCGGCGATGCCGAGATTGCCGAAGACGCCGTTGAGGCCAAGCGTCCGCCCCAGCCGCGCCGGGTCGGCCACCAGCAGGGAGAGGCCAACCGGGTGGTAGATCGCAGCGAAGAGTCCCATCACCGCCATGGCGGCGCCGATCTGCCAGGCATCCCTGGCGAAGCCGGCGAGGACTGCCCCGGCACCGGTGCCGAGGAAGAACAGCGCCATCATCGCGCGGCGGCTCCAATGGTCGCCGAGCCAGCCGGCGGGCAGCGAGCCCGCGCCATAGGCGATGAGCGCGCCGAGCGAGGCCGGCACCAGCTGGTCGTAGGAGAGGCCCCATGCCGGCCCCAAGGCCAGCACGGCGGTCGGGAAGATCAGCATGCAGAGATGCGTCAGCGCGTGGCCGAGATTGAGGAACGGCACCAGCAGGCGCGGACCGGCCGAAGGGGCGGCGTGCTGTGGAACGGCGGAAGGGCTGGAACCGGGCTGCATCGCTGCATTGTGGCGCGACGGAGCCTCGGCCGACAATCGCGCTGATGCCGGAAACGGCCGAAAAACGGCAAGGAACGCCCCCGACCCCCGGCAGCGCCGCGCTACAACAAGACGCCCTGGCGTGTCGGGCCTGGCGCTGGCGGGGCCCCGGTGGGGGTTGGTGTCGGGGCGGCGCTTGGTGCCGGGGCAGCGGCGCTCGCCTCCGCGCCGCCGGCTTCGCCCACGGCGCCCTCGGCGGCGGCGATCATATCGCGCTGCGCCTGGGTCAGCGCCGGCAGCTGGGCGATGACCTTGGTGCCCTTGCCGATCTCGCTCTCGATGGCGAAGCGGCCGCCATGCAGCTCGACCAGCGACTTGACGATGGGCAGGCCGAGCCCGGTGCCCTGCTGCGCACGGGTCAGCGGGTTGTCGACCTGGCCGAAGGCGGCGAGCGCCGTCGCCAGATGTTCGGGCGGGATGCCGATGCCGGTATCGGCGACACTGAGCGCGACCAGATTGTCCTCGACCGGCTTCGCCGTCAGATGCACCTCACCGCCCTGCGGCGTGAACTTGATGGCGTTGCCGAGCAGGTTGATCAGGATCTGCTTCACCGCGCGCTTGTCGACCCAGAGCGTCGGCGTCGCCGGGTCGATGGCGCGCTGCAGCTTGAGGCCGGCGGCGTTGGCGCGCTCATGCACCAGGCGCAGGCAATCCTCGAACAGATCGGCGACGGCGACCGCCTCGGGGTGCAGCTCGAAGCGGCCGGCCTCGATCTTCGACAGGTCGAGGATATCGTTGATGATGGCGAGCAGGTGCTGGCCGCTGGAATTGATGTCGCGGGCGTATTCGCCATAGAGCGGCTGGCCGATCGGCCCGAACATCTGCATCTTGATGATCTCGGAGAAGCCGATGATGGCGTTCAAGGGCGTGCGCAGCTCGTGGCTGACATTGGCGAGGAAATCGGATTTCGCGCGATTGGCGATCTCCGCCTGGCGCTTCGCCTCGCGCAGATTGTCCTCGCCGCGGATGCGGGGCGAGGCGTCGGTGATGAAGGCGACGATATGCGCGATCTCGCCCGTCTCCTCGACGATCGGATTGACATGCATGTCGTCCCAGAACGGCTTGCCGTCCTTGCGCTGGCTCCTCAGCAGCAGGTTCGCGGCGCGGCGCTGGACCAGCGCGCGCTCCAGCTTCTCGGCCTGGTCCGGCGGCGTGCCCTTGCCGTTGAGGAAGCGCAACGGCGTCCCGATCACCTCCTGCGGCTCGTAGCCGGTGATGCGGGCGAAGGCGGGGTTGACGTAGAGAATGTTGATTTCCGGCGTGGTCGCGTCGCAGAGCGCGACGCCGATGGTGATGGAGGAGAGCGCCGAGGCCAGCACCGCGTTGCGCGCCGCCAGCGCGCGCTCCTCGGCCGAGCGCTCGACGGGGGAGCGGCCGCTCTGCCCCGGCAGCGCCGGGCCGGGCGCCGCCCAGTTGAGGATCGCCGGGTCGACCAACAGGCGGTACTGCACCCCGCCTGCGTCATGCAGCGCGATGCAGGCGAGGCGATGGCCCGGCATGTTGGGCAGGTCCGGCCAGATCAGCTCATGTGCCGGCAGGGTGGCGATGGCGGTCAAGGGGCCGAGGCGCCCGCCGCTGCGCTGGGCCCAGGCGTCGAACAGGGCCTGGGCGGCGATGCCCGGGCGCAGCACATCGCCGAGATCGACGCCACGCAAGCCGAGCTCGGCGCGGAACGCGGCGCTGGCGCCGATCAGGCGATCCTCGGAATCGAATCCGGCGATGGCGATCGGCAGGGCCGACCAGGGATCGGCGGCCGGTTTCGCCGCGACCTGGCCGCCGCCGTGGCGCGCGCGCGCATCCAGCCACAGCGCGCGCAGCCCTAGCAATGCGAAGGGCAGCAAGACAACCACCGCCGCCAGCGCGGCGATGGTCAGGGGCGCAGCATCGATTATGTTCGCGGCTCTATCCACGCGACTCCGATTCCGGTCGCCGGCTCATCCCCCGATGTCGCCCCGCCGACCGACCGCCCACATGCCGAATGCGGACATTGTTCCCGATTCGGCGGCAAAAGTCATGGCTTGACGGTGACGGAATTGCGGCGCCGGCGACCAATGGATCAGCCTGCGCGCGCCGCCTTCGCCGCCGCTCCGGGCAGCGGCGAGTCGCGGAAAGCCCGCCAATCGCGCTCCATCGCGCGCGCCCAATCATGCGCCATGGCGGCAAGGCGGCGGAACGGCGCGGCATTTGCGGCAAATGCGATCAGATCGTCGATGGTGGCCGAGCCGTCGCGCCCGGCCGAGCGCAATTGCGCCCAGGCGGTCAGTTCGCCCATCGACCACACCACCGCCTCCAGCTCCGCCGCGTCGGGCTGCGCTGCCGCGAGGTCGAGCTTGTCGGCGCTCGGCTGCAATTCGCGCAGGGTGAAGGCGCGGCCGCCGATCCGGACCGGCGTCAGGAAAGCGGGACCGACCGCCTGCATGCGGGTCTCGATCTCGACCACGCGCTCGGCCTCGCTGCGGAAACGCTTCTGGCGCTGCCTGAGGCGCGGGCAGAGCGTCGAGCCCTGCTGGCATTTGAGGTCGATCAGCACCGCGCCGTCGGGCCGGCCGCTGCCGCGGATCAGCGCTACGTAGCGCGGCAGGCCGAGCGTGCCGAGCCCGGCCACGCGCTGCGCCACGTCGAGCACGGTGAAGAAGGCCGGATCGGCGCGGTTGCGGGCGAAACGCTCGACGAAGGCGATGACGCGCTGGCGCTCCGCCGCCGGCAGCTTCAGCGCTTTGCCGGTGTCGCTCCGGAGGCGGCGGCGGTTCTTCTTCACCACCGTGCGCTTCAGCAGCAGGTCGGCCTGGGTGCGGCGCTCGAGCTCCTTCAGCAGCGTGCCGATGAGGCCGGTGGCGGTGCGCCGCTCGATCCAGCGCGCCTTGCCGCTGGCGAGCGCGCCGCGATAGGCGGCGAGGAAGGTGCGTGCCAGTTTCGCCTCGGCGCGACCGAGGCCGAGTTCGCGCGCGGCGAGGCTCAAGCCCGCCAGGAAGCGCGCCAGATCGCGGCCGACCGGCCCCAGGCAGCCGTCGTCGAAATCGCCGATGTCGAAATAGACCAGCCGGTTGTCGCCGCGATAGGTGCCGAAATTCTCCAGATGCAGGTCGCCGTTGAGCCACACCGGCGGCATGCGCTCGAGCCAGGCCTGACCCGGCCAATCGGCGTGGAACAGGTGGTTGGTGCCGCGGAAATAGCCGAAGGGCGAGGCCGCCATCTTGCGGTATTTCAGCGCCAGCAATTCAGGCAGGCGCCCATGGTTGAAGGCCTCGATTTCGCGCAAGGGGTCGCGGCGGGTTGCCATTAGGGAATCCTAGCCCGCGGCCCCGAGTCGCCGGAAATCGTCGGGGGATATTATCGGGGGGAAATCACCGCGCGTTCATCTCGCCCGGTCGAGCTGCTCCTCGAACTCCGAGCAATCGTCGAAGCCGATCCCGGCGCAGACCGTGCCGCCGTCGCGGGTCAGGGGAAAGAAGCCGAATTCGCTGTGGCCGGGCAGCGGATCGCGGAAGCCCCAGGTATACCAGCCATAGACCGGCGCCCGGGTATCGCACAGCGTTTCATGCACGCGGGCGACGAAGTCCTTCTCCGGCCAGGGCATCTCGTCGAGATGCGCGCCGGTGAAATCATGGCCGCAATAATGCACATGGGTGCCGCCAACCACGTCATAGCGCACCCGCGGCGGCGGGCCGAGATAAGTGGTCATGAGCAGGCCGGGGCGCAGCGGCGCGATCTCCGCGAGGTCGATGTCGTCGACATGCGGCATGGCGTGGCCGTTGAGCTTCGAGCGCCAATAATCGCGCAGATCGGCGATGTGCCGCGAGCGCACCAGCTCGGCGGAATCATAGATGATGGCAGGGGCCTGATCCTGGATCATGGCGGCGCGCATCGTCGCAACCGGAAGGCAATGCTGTCAATGCCGATCGGCGGCGTCTCATTGCCGCTGATCGCCGTCCAAAGCGGCGAGGATTTCCGCAGCCAGCTCGGTTGCGGATTTCGCCGCATCTACGACGATCGGCCGCTCCTCCACGCCCGGCTCCTCCAGCGTCGCGAACTGGCTGTCGAGCAGGCTCGCCGGCATGAAGTGATGGCGCCGGCGCTGCAGCCGGTCGCGGATCAGCGCCGGCGCGCCGCGCAGATAGGCGAGGCGCAGCTCAGCTCGCGCACCGATGATGATGTCGCGATAGGCGCGCTTCAGCGCCGAGCAGGCGATGACGCCGCCTTGCCCGGCGGCGCGCCAGGAATCGATACGCGCGGCGATGGCGGCGAGCCAGCATTGCCGATCGGCATCGTCGAGCGGCGTGCCGGCGCGCATCTTGGCGATGTTGGCGGGCGGGTGGAATTCATCGGCATCGGCGAAGGCGCAGCCGAGATGCCGCGCCAGGGCCGCGCCCACCGTGCTCTTGCCGGCGCCGGCGACGCCCATGACGATGACGATCGGTGGCGCTGGCGGCGGCTTGCCCATGCTCAAGTCGTCACGCCACCCGCGTCGGCAAAGCCTGGCCGGCGAAATGCGCCGCCAGGTTGTCGAGCACCAGCTGGCCCATGGCGGCGCGGGTCTCGTGCGTGGCGCTGCCGACATGGGGCTGCAGCACCACGTTCTCCATGGCGAGCAGCGCCGGCGGCACGCGCGGCTCATCGGCGAAGACGTCGAGCGCCGCGGCGCCGAGCGCGCCGCTCTGCAGCGCCGCCAGCAGCGCCGTCTCGTCGACCACCGAGCCGCGCGCGACGTTGACCAGCGTGCCCTTGGGCCCCAGCGCCGCCAGCACCTCGGCATTGACCAGGTGCCGCGTGCCGGTGCCGCCGGGCAGGGTCAGCACCAGGACATCGCTGCGCCGCGCCAGCTCGACCAGATCGGCGACGTAGGGGTAGGGCGCTTCCGGCTTCGGCCTGGGCCCGTGATAGGCGACGAACATGCCGCAGGCCTCGGCGCGTCTGGCGGCGGCAAGGCCGATCCGCCCCAGCCCGACGATGCCGAGCCGCCGGCCGCGCAGAGCGGTGCCGAGCTCCAGCCCGCCTTGCAGCCATTTGCCGGCGCGCACGAAGCGGTCGCCGCGGCTGATGCGCCGGGCGGCATCGATGATCAGGCCCAGCGCCAGGTCGGCGACGTCGTCGGTCAGCACGTCGGGCGTGTTGGTGACGGCGATGTTGCGCGCCCGCGCCGCGCCCAGATCGACGGCATCATAGCCGACGCCGAAGCAGGCGATGATCTCGGCCTTCGGCAGCGCCGCGATCAGCGCCGCGTCGGCCCCGGCGCCGCCGCTGGTGACGATGGCGCGCACCTTGTCCGCGACGCCGCCCAGGAAGGCGGCGGGGTCGGCCGCCTCGAACAGGCGATGGACGGCGTAGAGCCGGTCCAGCGCCTCCATGGTGGCGGGATAGATCGGCACGGCGAGCAGGACGTCCGGCTTCATGCGGGCTTTCCCCCTTGACCATCCCGCTTACCGCAAAGGCCGCATTCCCCGCAAGCGATGGTGGCGGGCCGGGGTGATTCGCGCCGGTTGATCCAGGCAGGACGATCGCGCAGAGTCCGGTGAAACGGGGGCGAGATGAGGGGAGATGTATCATGACCGACGTGACCTGCGTGCTCGACGCCAAGGCGGAATTGGGCGAGGGGCCGCTCTGGGACGAAGCCGCGCAGCTTCTCTATTGGGTCAACATCAAGCAGCGCGAGATCCACCGCTTCGACCCCAAGAGTGGGCGCGACGAGATGTGGAAGGCACCGGAAACCGTGGGCTCGCTCGCTTTGCGCGCGCAAGGCGGGCTGGTGACGGCCTTGCGCGACGGCTTCTATTTCTTCGAGCCGGCGACCGGCGCCTTCCAGCCCATCGTGCAGCCGGAGCCGGAGCGGCGCGAGAACCGCTTCAACGACGGCAAGCCGGACCGCCAGGGCCGCTTCTGGGCGGGCTCCATGCATGACCCGGAAAAGCTACCGACGGGCGGGCTCTATCGCCTCGATCCGGATCACACCTGCCGGCGGCTGGTCGACGGCATCATCTGCTCCAATTCCCTGTGCTGGAGCCCGGACGGGAACACCATGTATTACGGCGATTCCTATGCGCGCATAGTGTGGGCGTGGGACTTCGACCCGGCAAGCGGCGAGATCGCCAATCGGCGGATCTTCGTGCGCCTGCCGGAGGAAGACGGCTATCCCGACGGCGCCACGGTGGACGCGGAGGGCGGCGTGTGGGTGGCCTGCTGGGAGGGCTGGCAGGTGATCCGCTTCGACCCCGCCGGCAAGGCCGAGCGCAATGTAAAGCTGCCGGTGGCCAAGCCCACCTGCCCGGCCTTCGGCGGTGCCGATCTCGACATCTGCTACGTCACCTCGGCCTGGATCGGCGGGGCGCGCCAGGAGCTGTCCGGCGGCATCTTCGCCTTCGCGCCGGGCGTGAAGGGCCTCGCGGAGGCGCGGTTCAAGGGATAACGCGCTTCCAGCCGGGCAGCTCCGGCCACAGTCCGATCATGACCGGGATCTCCACCACCTCTTGGCCGGCGCCGTGCAAGGCCAGCAGGCGCAGCAGGCGGCAATAGCCTTCGAGCAGCAGGAAGGGTCCCGCCGCGTTCGCCGCCAGCAGGATCGGCCGGCCACGCATCTGTGCCGGGTCGAAGTTCGGCCCCAGCGCATGATAGGCGGCGGCGAGCGGCACCTCGCGATGCTCGGGCAGATCGGCGGCGAGGCTGTCGGCCAGATCGCCGAGGCAGGTCGCCGTGGGGCAAAGGCGGCGGAACCCGGGATCGCGGAACAGGCCCAGCCCGGCGATCTCCGCCGGCGCCAGCAGCGCGCGATGCACGTCCAGTCCGGCGAGGTCTAGGCCGTCCAGCAGCAGGCCGCGCGCCCGCGCGACACCGTCGAGGATGCGCCAGTCGAGATCGTCGCCGCCGAACGCGGCGCCGGTGTCGAGCCGCGCCAGGATCGCCGGGTCCTGCGGATACCAGGCGGCGAAACGCGGCGAGCGCCACTCGGCGCGCGCCCACTCCCACAGCAAATCCTCCCAGCGCGCGGCCCCGACAATGCGCATGCCGGCCTTCCCCAAGACTGCCCCGCCGTCACTCTAGCGCCGTCGCGGGACGGACGCACGGGTTCAGGGGTCGGTCATGCCACGGGCGCGGCGACAAGGTTGTGAGGCGGGTCTCAGCGCAGCTGCTAACGCGCCCAGTCGAAGCCTTGCAGCCGCGGGTCGGCGGCGAAGGCGTCGCGGCCGAAATCGAGGCTGAGCTTGGGGAAGTCGCGCAGGGCCTGGATTCCGGCGGCGCTGAGGCGCAGGCGCCAGCTCTGGCGTTCGAGCGGCGCCTCGCTCCGGAAGGCGCGG
>JAEUKU010000053.1 GCA_016794075.1 Rhodospirillaceae bacterium | reverse complement strand
ATCTCCAGCTGCCGATAACGGTCCTGCAGCGCGCCCAGCCCCTTGGCGATGACGCCCTCGCCGACGAAGGCCGAAACCGTCGCCGACAGCATCTTGTCGCCGACCTTCAGCCGGCCTTTCAGCCCGTCGAACATGGCGCGGCAGATGGCGGGCACCCCGGCCAGGACGAAGACGTTGCCGATCTGGAACCCTGGCGCGGTGGAGATCGGGTTGTCGACGATCGCGGCCCCTTCCGGCAGATGCGCCATCCTGAGGCGCGCCTCGGTCAAATTCGCTTCGCCGTAGTGATCGGTCAGCAGCTTCACCGCGCGCGGATCCTTGATGAGCCGCACGCCGAACGCCCGGGCGACGCATTCGGCGGTGATGTCGTCATGGGTCGGCCCGATGCCGCCGGTGGTGAACACGTAATCATGGGCGGCACGCAGCTCGTTCACCGCCTTGATGATCGCCTCCGGCACGTCGGCAACCACGCGCGCCTCGGTGAGCCGGATGCCGATCGCATTCAGCTCCGTCGCCAGGTAGTTCAGATTCGCATCCTTCGTCCGGCCCGAGAGAATCTCGTTGCCGATGACGAGGACGGAAGCGGTGACGATGGCGGGCTCAGGCATGGCGCAATCACTCGCTGCGATCCCCTCCCCCGAAACAGGGGAGGGTTAGGGAGGGGGCAGCCGCGGTTCCAACGGAGATAGCCATCGCTCGCTGCCCCCACCCCGACCCTCCCCCCTTCGGATGGAGGGAGTTTTCTGTGCGACTCACCCGCATCTCAATCCGCCGGCGTATAGCCCAGCTGGCGCATGCAATCGGCGACGATGTCGCTGGTGCGCTTGCCGGAACGCTGGCGGGACATGTTCTGCGACAATTCCGTGTCGACGGCGCCCTGCCCCGGATCGCCCATCGTGGCGGAGGTGTCGGTGTCGATCTTCTCGTCGGCGCTCTGCTGCGCCCAGGCGATCTCCTTGCAGGTGGCGAGGTCGGCCTGCGCCTCGTCCGCGGTCATGCCGGGTTTGGTCCAGGAACTGGTCTCGGAGAACAGCGAGCAGCCGGCCAGCGAGAGGGCCAAGACCGCCAAAGCAAGCAAACGCATCTGGAAAGTTCCAATCGGTCCGATGTGGCGGCCAGCTTGCCGGGAACGAGGCGAAGTTGCAACATGCGGCCGCCCGCTCCTTTGTCGCATTTCCATGCAGTATTCCACGCCCCTCATCCCCGCGCGCCTGGTGCGGCGCTACAAGCGCTTCCTCGCCGACATGGTGCTCGAAGACGGGACGGAAATCACCGCGCATTGCGCCAATCCGGGCGCGATGCTGGCCTTGGCCGAGCCGGGGCGGCGCTGCTGGCTCAGCCACGATCCCAACCCGAAGCGGAAGCTCAGCCATTCCTGGGAGCTGGAGGATACACCGTCCGGCTGCGTCGGCATCAACACCGCGCGGGCCAATGCCGTCGTCGCCGAAGCGCTGGCGCGGGGTGCCATCCCGGAGCTGGCGCGCTGGCCGCAGATCCGGCGCGAGGCGGCGGACGGCGCCGGGTCGCGGCTGGATTTCCACCTGACAGCCCCCGACGGCAGCCGGTGCTGGCTGGAGGTGAAGAGCGTCACCCTCAGCCGCAGTCCCGGCCTCGCGGAATGGCCGGACGCCCGCAGCGCCCGCGGCCTGCGGCACCTGGAGTCGCTCTCGGCACTGGCTGGCGCCGGCGCGGGCGCCGCCCTGCTCTTCCTGGTCCAGCGGCCGGATTGCACCACCTTCCAGGTCGCCGCCGACATCGATCCCGCCTATGCCCGCGCGCTGGCCGCGATCCGGACCCAGCCGGAGGGGGCCAAGCCCTTGATTCTGGTCTATGATTGCAATGTATCGCCGGCTGGGATCGAATTCCGGCGCAGCTTGGCTATAATCCCTTAATCGTCGCGGCCGCAGCATGGCTGCCCCGCGTCAGGCTGCCGCTGCTTGCGCCGGGGCGGCATCAACCGTATCTATCCGGCAAGGAGACACCGGCAATGCGCGAGATTCCAGGCCTGGAAATGCAGAAGAAAGACGTCAGCGACGACTGGGACTACGAAGATCGCAAGATCAAGCTCCACGACGCGGCGGCTTTCGAGGCGATGCGCAAGGCCGGCAAGCTGGCGGCCGAGACGCTCGATTTCATCACCCCGCATGTCGTGCCGGGCGTCACCACGGACGAGCTCGACCGCCTCTGCCATTCCTTCATCACCGGCGCCGGCGCCATTCCCGCGCCCTTGAACTATCGCGGCTTCCCGCGCTCGATCTGCACCTCGATCAACCACGTTGTCTGCCACGGCATCCCGGGGCCGAAGAAGCTGCTCGACGGCGACATCGTCAACATCGACGTGACCGTCATCGTCGACGGCTGGCACGGCGACACCAGCCGCATGTACCTGGTCGGCAAGGTCGGCGTGGCGGCACAGCGCCTG
Source organism: Rhodospirillaceae bacterium (assembly GCA_016794075.1). Lineage (GTDB taxonomy): Bacteria > Pseudomonadota > Alphaproteobacteria > Dongiales > Dongiaceae > Dongia_A. Next base: position 2,325 of record JAEUKU010000053.1, on the reverse strand, counting down.
GTCGAGCTCACCTATGACTGCATGATGCGCGGCATCGAGAAGGTGAAGCCGGGCGTGCGCCTCGGCGAGATCGGCCACACCATCCAGACGCTCGCCGAGAAGCACCGCTATTCCGTGGTGCGCGATTTCTGCGGCCACGGCATCGGCCGGGTGTTCCACGACGCGCCCTCGGTGCTGCATTTCGGCCGCCCGGGCGCCGGGCCGGTGCTGAAGCCCGGCATGTTCTTCACCGTCGAGCCGATGATCAATGCCGGCCGCTACGAGGTGAAGATCCTCGACGACGGCTGGACCGCCGTCACCCGCGACAAGAAGCTCTCGGCCCAGTTCGAGCACACCATCGCCGTGACCGAGGACGGCTTCGAGATCTTCACTCTGTCGCCCAAAGGCTGGGACCGCCCGCCCTATTCCGCGTGACGCCATGGCCGAGGCCGAGGCGGACAAGCCGCATCATCTCGGTCATCGCGAAAGGCTGCGGGAGCGATTCCTCTCCGGCGGCCCCGACGCGCTCCCCGATTACGAGCTGCTGGAACTGCTGCTGACGCTGGCCAAGCCGCGGGTCGATTGCAAGCCGCTGGCCAAGGACCTCCTGAAGCGCTTCGGCAGCCTGCCGGCCCTCCTCGCCGCCGATGCCAATTCCTTGCGTGATATCGACGGCGTCGGCGACAGCACGGTGACCGCGCTGAAAATCGTCCAGGCCATGGCCCAGCGCATGCTGAAGCGCGACGTGCTCGACAAGCCGGTGCTGGATTCCTGGAACAAGGTGCTCGATTACTGCCATTCGGTGATGGCGCAGGAACGCGCCGAGCAGCTGCGTCTCTTTTTCCTCGACGGCCGCAACGCCCTCATCGCCGACGAGGTGCAGAGCAAGGGCACCGTCAACCACACGCCGCTCTACGTGCGCGAGGTGGTGAAGCGCGCGCTGGAGCTCGGCGCTTCCGCCCTCATCCTGGCGCACAACCACCCGACCGGCGACCCCTCGCCCTCGCGCGACGACATCGCGCTCACGCGCGAGGTGAAGAACGCGCTGAACACCGTCGGCGTCGCGTTGCATGACCACATCATCATCGGGCGCAAGGGGCATTCCTCGCTGCGCTCGATGAACGTCATCGACGGGTGGAGGTAAGAGCATGGGCGGGCCGGCAACGGAACTGGCGGCGGTGCATCTGCCCGGCATCTGGGGCGCACTGCGGCCACTCGACACCAAACGCGATGCAGCCCGCGTCTATGCCGCGACTCACGGCGCGGAGATTGGACCAACCTGGCAGGAGATGAAGGTCGGCCCCTTTGCTGACGAAGCTGCGTTCGCAGAGCATGTGGAGGAACTGGTGGCCGATCCATACCGCGCCTTCTTCGCGGTCGTCGGGCCTGATGACCTGGCCCATGGCTGGCTCTGCCTGATGGAGGCGAGCGCGGCGCACAGGTCAATCGAGATTGGCTACGTCCTCTACGCCCCCGAGATCCAGCGCACGACCCTGGCGACCGAGGCCTTCTACCTGGCCATGGCGCATATCTTTGACGATCTCGGCTATCGGCGGCTGGAGTGGACCTGCACTGCCCAGAATGCGCGATCACGCCGCGCCGCCGACCGGCTGGGGTTCATGTTCGAGGGCGTGATGCGCTGTAAACTGATCCTGAAAGGCATCGTCCGCGATATCGCGATGTATTCCATGCTGGCCGAGGAATGGCCGGAGCAGCGGCGCGCGATGCGCGAATGGCTCGCCCCCGGCAACTTCGAGAACGGCGTGCAGCGTCGCCCTCTGGCCCTCCGCCGATAGGACGTCCGAATCCAGTTCTTCCGGCTTATGGGGATCGCCATGTCCCTTGTACCATGGCGAAGGCTCCTGCGATCTCCTATGTTTGGCCCTGCACTCAACCGCCCCAAGGAACACGATGTCCGACCGCATGCCCGTCCTGTTCGTCTCGCACGGCGCCCCCACTTTGCCCTTCGACGAGGTGCCGGCGCGGCGCTATCTGATCGAGCTGGCGCGCAAGGTGCCAAAGCCGAAGGCGATCCTGTGCGTCTCCGCCCATTGGGAGGCGCCGGTGCCGAGCCTCAATTCCGGGGCCAGGCTGGAGACGATCCACGATTTCTACGGCTTCCCGAAATCGCTCTACGAGCTGACTTATGACGCACCCGGCTCGCCCGAATTGGCCGAGCGCACGGCGGCGCTGCTGCGCGACGCGGGCTACACCCCGCACCTCGACCCCGAGCGCGGCCGCGATCACGGCTGCTGGGTGCCGCTGATGCTGGCCTGGCCCGCCGCCGAGATCCCGGTCATCCAGCTCTCGCTCCTGCGTGGCAAGTCGACCCATGCCCATATTGCC
>JAEUKU010000044.1 GCA_016794075.1 Rhodospirillaceae bacterium | reverse complement strand
TGGTAGGACTGGCGCCACAACGGCTGGATGATCGGCCCCTCTTCCTGCATCAGGGTCTCGATCTCGTCGATCACCTTCTTGCGCTCCTCGACGTCGACGATGCCTTCCGCCTTGGTCAGCAACTCGTCGAACTTCGGGTTGGCGAAGTTGCTCTCGTTCCATGGCACGCCGGTCCGGTAGGCGAGGCCGAGCACCATGATGCCGAGCGGCCGATGTGTCCACACGGTGAAGCCGAACGGCACCTTGGTCCACACGTCCCAGAACTGGGCGGAGGGCAGGACGTTGAGCTTCACGCGGATGCCGGCCTCGGCCCATTGCTGGACCATCGCCTGGCAGGCCGTCGGCTCCCAATCCGGGTCCTTCTTGCAATGCAGCTCGACGTCGATGCCGTCCGGATGGCCGGCGTCGGCCAGCAGCTTCTTCGCCGCATCGAGATCGCGGCCCATCGGCTTGTCGACGAATTCCGGATGCACCGGCGCGACGTGATGATGCTGCGCCGGCGTGCCGAGATCGCGGTAGGCAATCTTGGACACCGCCGCCACGTCGATGGCCAGGCGCATGGCCTTCCGCACGCGCGGATCGTCGAACGGCTTCTCGTTGCAGTGGGTGCGGGCCACGGCGGTCTGCGCCGTGGTGATGCGGTGGATCTCGATGTGGTCGAGCTTCTGCACGCCGTCATAAATCTTGATGTCTGCATCATAGAGGCCGTCGACCTGCTTCGAGGCAAGGGCCGCCAGCTTGGTCGCGGGATCGTCGCCGAGATCGATGAAGTGGATCTCGTCGAGATGGCCGCCATCACGCCAATAGGGCGTGCTGCGGCGCTTCATCACCGCCTTCTTGCCGACCTCGATCTCGGCCGGTTCATAGGCGCCGGTGCCGAGGGCGCCGACGCCCCACTTGCCCTCGTCCTTCGGATGCAGGATCAGGGCCGGGTAGTGGAACAGGTTTTCCGGCATGGCGAGCATGGATGCCTGGCCGTTCAGCTTGAAGGTGTAGTCGTCCACCTTCTCGATCGCATTGGCATCCCACAGCTCGGTGGTCATCTTGGGCGAACCGTCGTCGTTCTTCTGGCCGGTATCGACATCCTTCAGCATGAAGCCGGACAGCAGGCCGAGGACGGAGGAGCCGACATTCGGGTCAACCCAGCGCTTGATGTTCCACAGCACATGGTCGGTCACCAGTTCCTCGCCGTTCGACCACTTGACCCCTTTGCGCAGCGTGAGCGTCCAGGTCTTGAGGTCGTCGGTAGGTTCCCACTTCTCCAGCAGCATCGGCACCGTGATGCCGTCATTCTGCGTGCGGGTCAGGTAGTCGTTGGACTGGCGGACCACGTTGGAATCATAGACCCACGAGAAGGTCGCCGGGTTGTCGAGCGCCGGGATGCGCAGGCCGATGCGCAGGATGCCGCCCTTCTTTGGCGTTTGGGCCTGGGCGGCGCGGATGACAGGCTCACCGAGGATCTTGCCGGCCACGCCATAGGCGACCGGGGCCGCCATGCCAAGCAGCGTCACCGTGCGCAGAAACTCGCGCCGGTCGACCCGGTGCTTTTCCAGGGCCTCGACGAGACCCGGGATCGCTGGATGTTGGCGGTCTTTGCCGCCGGAGCCAAATCGCATGTTAGCTACCCTCCCTGTTAGGTTGCGACATTCGACCGGAGAGGGCTCGGCGGACGGCATTTCGTTCGCGCGAGGCCGTGACCGGTCAAGAGCGTGACCGCGCAATGCTTTGTCGCGCGGCAATTGTTGATGACTGTTACGATATGGGCGAGGCCGGATAGCGTCAATGACGACATGGGTTTAGGTGGCTGCGACAATCATCCTCCATGGCCGGGTTTCGCTGTTTTTGCGTCATTTCCCCGGCGAATCCGGGCCGAGGCCCGGACGGATGCGGCAAACTCCTTTACCGATTGCGCTTTTCTCATGCGTCGAAGCCGGATCGCGCCCGCTAGCGTCGATTGCGGGGGCGCCAAATCATGACAGCCTATCACCAAAGCCGTGTCGACCGGCCCAGTTTGCGGCGTTACCGCCTGGATCGGGTGCGCCAGCAGCTGCGCCAGCGCGACTATGGCGGCGCTCTGCTGTTCGATCCGCCCAATATCCGTCACGCCGTCGACGTCGCCAACATGCAGGTCTGGGCCCTGCACAACAAATGCCGTTTCGTCTATGTGGCGACGGAAGGGCCGGTGATCCTGTTCGATTACGGCTGCGCCCGGCATCTGAGCCAGGGCTATGAGCTGATCGACGAGACCCGCACCGCCACCGCGCACACCTATTTCAGCAACGGCCCGCGCCAGCGCGAGCAGATCGAAACCTGGGCGCGCGAGATCGCCGATTTGGTGGGCGGCCATGGCGGCGGCAACCGGCGGCTGGCGGTCGACAAGCTCGACCCGCTGGCGACACACGCTTTGGAGCGGCAGGGCATCACCGTCACCGACGGCGAAGAGTTGATGGAATGGGCCCGCGTCCTCAAGAACGCTGACGAGATCCTGGCGATGAAGGAGGCGATCGCCGCCTGCGAGGCCGGGATCGAGAAGATGTGGCGCGAGCTGAAGCCCGGGCTGACGGAGAACGAGCTGTGGTCGCACCTCCACGCCACCAACATCGCGCTGGGCGGCGAGTGGATCGAATGCCGGCTGCTGACCTCGGGCGAGCGCACCAATCCCTGGTTCCAGGAATGCTCCGGCCGGGTGATCCAGCCGGGTGACATCGTGGCCTTCGACACCGATCTGATCGGGCCCAACGGCTATTGCGCCGATATCAGCCGCACCTGGCTGGCCGGCGACGCGCGGCCGACCAACGAGCAGTACCGGCTCTACCAGACCGCGCTCGACAACCTGCATCACAACCTTGACCTGGTGAAGGCGGGCTTGAGCTTCCGCGAGTTCACCGAAAGGAGCTACCGTCTGCCGCCGGAATTCGTCGACCGGCGCTATTCCTGCATCATGCACGGCGTTGGCCTGTGCGACGAATACCCCTTCGCCACCTATCGCGAGGACTTCGCGCGCTGGGGCTTCGACGGCCATTTCGAGGCCGGCATGACAGTCTGCGTCGAGGCGCTGATCGGCACGGTCGGCGGCAAGGAATGCGTGAAGTTGGAGCAGCAGATCCTGGTCACCGAGACCGGCTACGAGCTGCTGTCGAAGGCGCCGCTGGGGCTGCGGCCGGAATACTGATCGCTTCTCCTCAGGGCACCTGGGATTCCGCGCTGAGGCCCCAGAGGCGGATCGGCGCGTCGCGGCCGCGGATGCGATGCGCTCCCAAATCGTGGAAATCGCGCACGGCTTCCGCCCCGCTTTCCGCGACCGCGCGTTGCATGAGCTCGTCGCTGGCGATCACGGCGGTCTCCAGCGTGCGGCTCAGCTGCTCGATACGGCTCGCCACATTGACCGTGTCGCCGACGACGGTCAGTTCGAAGCGCTGCTCGGTGCCGACGTCGCCGAGCGTCGCGGGGCCGAAATGCAAGCCGACGCCGATGCGGATGGGGCGATGGCCCTCCGCCAGGCGCTGGCGGTTCCAGCGGGCCAGCTCGCGCAGGGTCTGGCGCGTGGCGGCAATGGCGCTGGTGGCGTCCTGCGGACCCGGTTCCGGCGTGCCGAACGTGGCCATCAGGCCGTCGCCGATATACTTGTCCAGCGTCCCGCCGTGGTTGAACACGGCATCCTCGACGATGGCGTGAAACGCCCGCAGCAGGGCGATGACCTGCTCGCCCGACAGCGTGGCGCTGATCTCGGTATAGTCGTAGACGTCGGCGAAGAGCACGGCCATCGGCTGGGTCCGCGCGACGCCGATGCGGCCGCCGGAGCGCATCAGTTCCTCGACCATGTTTGGCGAGAAGTGCCGCGCCAGCTGGGCGCGCTGCCGCTCGGCGAGGCCGAGCTGCGCCTCGATGCGCTTGCGCTCCGAGATGTCGCGCATCATGGCGGTGAACAGCCGGCCTTCCGGCACCGGCACTTCGGCAATGGAGAGCTCGACGGGGAAATTCGTGCCGTCGGCGCGCATCGCCTCCACCTCGATCAGGCGATTGAGGATGCTGGATCTGCCGGTCTCCAGATAGCGCTTCATGCCGGCGGCATGGGCGGCGCGGTAGATTGGCGGCACAACCAATTCGCCGAGCACCCTGCCGATCGCCTCGTTGCGCGGATGGCCGAAGATGCGCGTTGCCGCCGCGTTGAACTCGACGATCCGACCATCGGGATCGATGGTGATGATCGCGTCGAAGGCGGTGTCGAGGATGGCGCGGACGCGCGCCTCGCTCGCGCGCAGGTCGGTTTCGATCTGCTTGCGGTCGGTGATCTCGCGCAGCGAGCCGACCAGGCGCCTTGCCTGCCCGCCGTCGTACATGATCAGGCCGCGGATCACCACCCAGCGCTGGCGCTGCCGGGCATTGGCCAGCCGCGCCTCGAACTCGAACTTGCGCTGCCCCTCGGCAAGGCAACGGTGCAGATACTGCTCCCACCGCATGGCATCGGCCGGCAGGCAGCAGGCGCCGACCAGCCCTGCCGCGCTGTCCAGGCTGCCTTCCGGCAGGCCGAGGATCTCGTAGAGCCGCGGCGAGAGATAGGTGCGGTTCTCCACCAGGTCCCAGTCCCACAGGCCGTCATTGGCGCCGCGCGCCGCCAGCGCGTAGCGCTCGCGGCTGCGACGCAGGTCCTCGTCCGCCCGGGCGCGCTCGATCGCCCCGCCGATCAGCGCTGCCGCCGTCTTCAGCACGTCGATCTCCAGGTCGCTCCATTGCCGCTCCTGCCGGCAATCGTCGAGGCCGAGGAAGCCCCAGACCCCGGCCCGCAGCATGATCGGCACCGAGATGAAGGCCTGGGTGCCGTGCTCCAGGAAGGTCGCGCGGGTTTCTCCGGTGACGTCGCGCAGCGTCGCCTGCACCGTCTCGCCGCGCTGGCGGGCGGCCGCCCAATCGCTCAATTGCCCTTCGGATTCAGTGAGGGGAATGTCGCGATAGCGCGGATCGTCGCTCAGGCGGGCATAGCCTGCCTCGGCCCAGTCGTAGCGGCAGCTTTCGACCGGCCGGCCTTCGGGCGTCTGGTGGATTTCGAACAGGGTAACCCGGCTCACCTCCGTGGCGCGGCCGAGACGGTCAAGCAGCTCCTGAATGCCGGCCCGCCAGTCGCTGCCGGCGACAATCTGGGTCGCGGCATAGCTGATGGCGTCGAGCATCGCCGTGCGGCGCGCCAGCTCGGCCAATGCAATGTCGGTGATGGCTTGCGACTCCATGCGCACGACCGAATCCCTCAAAAGCGCGTCCCCGAGTCGGAGTGACGGTCATTTATACTACGGATCGGCGTGGATGATGTTCCGGCACCAAAAGCAACGGGCGGGGCCGAGAGGCCCCGCCCGTGCACCCAAGGATCGCTCGCTCAGAGCGTGAAGTACCAGTTCGAGATCAACACCACCGCAAGGCCGGCGGCGAGCACCACATAGGGCAGGATTCCCGCCTTTCTCTGGCCGACCTCCCCTTCCTTGAGGCCGAGATCCTCCATCATCCGCGCGGGGAACTTGCCCTTGTCCTGGATGTAGTGCCGGAACCAGAACACCGGGATGATGAGCGCGGCAGCACCCAGGCCGTACCACAGGGCATCGGCGTTCCACACCTTGGCGCCGGCGCCCATGAACATCGCGTTCACGAAGGACAGCGCCGTGCCCGCCGCCAGGATGATGGTCGGCGCGCGATAGGGCCGCTTGATGTGGCCGCTGTCGATCCGGTGGATCCAGCCGGCGTTCAGATTGAGGAAGTTGAAGATGATGTAGCCGCAATTCGACACCGCCAGGATGAAGTAGTAAGCGGTGGCATCCGTCGACGCGATGGCGAGCAGGATCAGGTTGAAACCCAGATCGGTCCACATCGCGCTGGTCGGCGCGCCGTTGTGATTGACTCCCGAGAGATAGCGCGGGAGCCAGCCGTCGACCGAGCCCTGGTAGAGGGTGCGCGAGGATCCCGCCATCGCCGTGATGATGATCAGGATCAGCGCGGCGATCATCAGGAACTCGAACAGCTTGATGATGCCGGCACTGCCGCCCGCCACCATCTGGCCCATCACCTGAGCGACGCCGGTGCCGGCGACGACCCCGCCGTCCAGCATGCCGTTGAGGCCGAGATAGCCCTGGAAGGTGACCGGCACCAGGATGAACAGGACCAGGCAAAGCAGGCCGGAATAGAAGATGGCCTTGAAGGTGTCGGTGGCCGGGTTCTTGAACTCGCTGGTGTAGCAGATGGCCGTCTCGAAGCCATAGGTCGACCAGGCCGCGATGAACATGCCGCCGAGGACCAGCGTCCAGCCGGCGACGTTCCAGCTGCCCGGGTCCGGCACATAGGGCGCCGCCAGCGGCACGAAGGGCGAGAAGTTCTCGGCATGGAAGTTGCCGTTGAAGAACGGCACCACGCCGACGATGAACAGCGTGATGACGATCACCAGGCCGACCACCGTCTGCACGCCGGCGGTGCCGAGAATGCCGCGATGCTGGATGGCGAAGGCCAGCAGCATCAGGATGGCGCCGATGAAGAAGGTCCAGTTCACCGACAAGGACACCACGTCGCCGAGGTGGATGGTGAACAGCGACCAGTTGTGGATCGGCATCAGCGCCGCGGTCGCCGCGGCCTCGTCCACGATGACGCCGCCGGTCGCCTGTTGCGCGATGTAGGCGGCGATCGCGTCCGCCGCCGGGACCGGCTCCATGGCGTTCAGGATGTAGCCCGCGGCGATCGCCGAGCCGAGCGAGAGCACCGGCGTCCAGGCGATCCAGTTGCACCACACCGAGAGCGGCGCGATGAACTTGCCGTAGCGCAGCCAGGCGGCCGCGCCATAGACCGAGGCGCCGCCCGACTTGTTCGGGAACAGGCCGGCGATCTCGGCATAGGTGAAGGATTGGATGAAGCCCATCAGCATGGAGACGATCCAGACCGCGAAGGCCGGGACGCCGACGGTGCCGGCGATGCCGCCGATG
>JAEUKU010000042.1 GCA_016794075.1 Rhodospirillaceae bacterium | reverse complement strand
CTTCCGCACCTTCTGGGTCAATCGCACCGCTTTGCCGCCGGAATACGATCTGCCGAACACCGCCACCATCATCGGCAACCTGCAAGAGCTGGACTTCCTGCCGGCCTAGGCGGGCTTCCGGGCAAAGGTCTCCAGCAGGATTTTCAGGAACCGGCTCGCATCGGCATCGAAGGCGACGTCGGCCTGGGGCGCGCCGCCGCCCCGGAAATGCGTGTCGATCACGGTGCGTCCCACGGTCAGCGCGCCGCTCGTCTCCACCGCGACGTGGTGACGCCGCGTGGTGATGATGGCGGGGTCGATCAGGCTGCCGACGCAGACCGCGTCATGCACCGGCGTGGTGCCGGCCACCGCCATCTTCTGGATCTCGTCATGGACTTCGATGCGGTGGCCGATGAATTCCGCCGCCGCGGCACCCGCCGGCGTGCCCAGCGCGCGCAGCCTCTGGCAATCGGCATAGGAGACCAGCGCGCGATGGGTGGCGTCGAGCGGCACGAGGGTCAGCTTACGGAAGCCGGCGGCGAGCACGATGCCCGCCGCCTCGGGGTCGGCCCAGATGTTGAACTCCGCCGCCGGGGTCACGTTGCCGATCTCGTGCCCACCGCCCATGATGACGACTTCCGGGATACGCTCGGCGAGCTTCGGGTCGAGCGTCAGCGCCGCCGCGATGTTGGTCAGCGGCGCCACAGGCACCAGGGTGATCTCCTCGGTCGCGTTGCGGTAGGTCTCGATCAGGAACTCGACCGCACCGGCATCCGCCTTGCGCCGCGCGGTCGGCGGAACGGGCAGGGTCTTGCCGTGGATCTTGCCGGCGAGGTCGTTCTGCGCCCGCGGCACCGGGAAATCGGCGCGCACGAAGGGGCGCGCGGCCCCTTCATAGACCGGGATGTCGCTGCGCGCGATGTGGTCCAGCACGCGCAGCGTGTTGTCGGTGCAGTATTCCACCGGCGCGTTGCCGTTGACCGTGGTGCAGGCGACGAGATCCAGCGCCGGATGCAAAGCGGCCAGCATGATGGCCACCGCATCGTCGGTGCCGGTATCGACGTCGAGGATGAGCTTCTTGCGCGTCATGGGCTGAGCTTAGCGCGTTTCGCGCCGCTCGCCCACCAGCCGCGGCGGCTTCTCGGGCAGCAGGCCCTTGCCGAATTTCTGCAGCACGACTTGCAGCAGCAGGCCGATCAGCAGCACGCGGATATAGGAGCTGCGGGTGATCCATTCGGCCGGCAGACGATTGGTCAGCAGCTCGGTCGCCGACCAGATCAGCCAGATCAGCATGGCGCCCAGGATCGCGCCGCGGTTGTTGCCGCTGCCGCCGACAATCAGCATCACCCAGACCAGGAATGTCACCATCAGCGGCTCGATCGCCGTGGTGCCGAGGAACTTGAAGTAATGCGCCGAAAGCGCGCCGGCCAGCGCCATCACCATGGCACCCAGGACGAAGGCCTCGAGGCGGAACTGCGCCACATTCTTGCCGATCGCCGCCGCCGCCACGTCGCTGTCGCGGATGGCGCGCAAGCTCCGGCCCCAGGGCGAGGCCCAGGCGCGTTCCGCCGCCAGATAGACGATGGCCACCAGCACCACGATGAGCCCGAGGAACGCCAGGTTGTTCCAGGGTGCCGGCAGCAATGTCTCGAACGGCCGGGGAATCGCGGCGATGCCGCGTGTGCCGCCGGTCAGCCATTCCTCGTTCTTGATGATGATGCGCAGCACCTCGGCGATGCCGATGCTGGCCATCGCCAGGTAATCGCCCTGCAAGGTGAGGCAGATGCGGCCGATGACCCAGGCCAGCGCACCCGCCGCCGCCATGGCGACCGGCCAGGCCAAGGCGACCGGCAGGCCGAAGCCACCGAGATGCACGGCGCTGTCGGCCGAGGCCAGGATCGCCGCCACATAGGCGCCGATGGCGAAGAAGGCGGCGATGCCGGCATTGAACAGACCGGCGAAACCCCATTGCAGGTTGAGGCCGAGGCAGAGCAGCGCATAGATGCCGCTCATGGTGCCGAGCGCGATCAGATAGCTGGAGAAGCCGAGCAGGGTCATGGCTCAACTCCTGCCCTTGAACAGGCCGGTGGGGCGCCAGATCAGCATGACGACCATGACGGAAAACGCTACGGCCGGCTTATAGCCGGGGTCAACGAACGGCTCGTCGGAGAACCAGCGGTAGGTGGCGAGTTCCTGCGCCAGGCCAATGGCGAGCCCGCCCGCCACCGCGCCATAGGGCCGGCCGATGCCGCCCAGCACCGCCGCGGCGAAGAGCGGCAGCAGCAGATCCCACCCCATGTTCGGATGCACCTTGGTCTGGATGCCGATGAAGACGCCACCGGCGGCCGCGAGGCCCGCGCCGATGATCCAGGTCCAGCGGATCACCTGCTCCACGTTGATGCCGCTGACCCGCGCCAGATCGGCGTCGTCGCTGACCGCGCGCATCGCCTTGCCCAGGCGCGTGCGGGTCAGGAACAGGTGCAGCGCCACGACCAGCGCCGCCGTCACCAGCACGATGGTCACCTGGCGCGGCGCGATCTTCAGCAGTCCGAACTCCATCGGAAAGCGGATGCCGATGTCGTAGGTCTTCACGTCGACGCCCCAGATCAGCTGGATCGCCGAGCGCAGCATCAGCATCACGCCGAAGGAGGCGATGACCGAGACGATGCCCGGCGCGCGCCGGAACGGCTTGTAGAAGGCGCGATCCAGGCCAAGTGCGACGATTGCCGCGCCGATGACCGCGACCGGCAGCGCCGCATAGGGCGACCAGCCCCAGGAGGCGGTGAAGATGATGGCGAGATAGGCGCCGAGGGTCATCATGTCGCCATGAGCGAAATGCGCGAATCGCAGGATGCCGAACAGCAGCGAAATCCCGATAGCGCCGAGCGCGTAGATGCAGCCGACGACCAAGCCCGGCAGCAGATACAGGTTGATGAAATCGCTGAGGGCGGCCACGCTACTCTTCCCTCACACACTTTCCCTTCCCCCCTTGCGGGGGAAGGCAGCGGAGACTTGGCGAGCAGAGCGAGCCTAGGCGAAGCCGGAAGGGGGGTCGCGTCCTGCGAACGCGCATCGCCGGAGGCGATATGAAGTGACGACCTCTTGCGGAAAGACCCGGCGCTGGAACACCCCCCTTCCCACCCTTCCCACCCTTCCCCCGCCTCGTCGGCGAAGGCCGACATTCGTCGGCCCAGGAGGGAAGGAGCAGACCGAGCAAATGACTCCTGCCGAGTGTCGTTCTCACTGCCCTACCCACCCAGAAAACTCTCAGCCACTTCCCTATTCGCCAGCAGATTCGCCGCCGTGTCGGTGAAGCGGTTGCGGCCCGTCGCCAGGACGTAGCCGGTATGGGCGATGGCAAGGGCCTGTTTGGCGTTCTGCTCCACCAGCAGCACGCCGACGCCGCTCTTGTTCACCGCGATGATGCGGTCGAAGATCTGGTCCATGTAGAGCGGCGAAAGGCCAGCCGTCGGCTCGTCCAGCATCAACAGCTTCGGCTCCAGCATCAAAGCACGCCCCATTGCCACCATCTGGCGCTGGCCACCGGAAAGCTCGCCGGCGGCCTGGGCCAGCTTCTCGCGCAGCGGCGGAAACAGCGTCAGCACCTCCGCGATCCGGCGCGCGATGTTGCCGGGCTTCAGGAAGGCGCCCATCTCCAGATTCTCGCGCACGCTCAGTGACCGGAACACGTTGCGCTCCTGCGGCACATAGGCGATGCCGCGGCCGCAGAGCGTGTCGGCGGGGAGCCGCGTGATCTCCTGCCCCTCGAACAGCACGCGCCCGCCGCGCACCTGGGCGAGACCGAAGATCGCCTTCATCGCCGTAGACTTGCCGGCGCCGTTCGGCCCGACGATGACGGCGATCCGCCCCGCCTCGACCGTCAGGTTGACGCCCTGCAGGATGTCGACCGGTCCGTAGCCGGCGACGAGGTTCTCGACGCTGAGCAGGCTCATGCGTCCGCCCCCCCAACTTGCTTGTGGTGCCGCGCGCCGAGATAGGCCTCGATCACCGCCTCGTTGCGGCGGATCTCCGCCATGCTGCCTTGCGTGAGCACGCGGCCCTCGGCCATCACGATCACCGGCTGACACAGCCGCGCGATCAGATCCATGTCGTGCTCGATGACGAAGAAGGTGTAGCCGTGCTCGCGGTTGAGCCGTTCGATCTCGCCAGCGATCTCCCCCAGCAGCGTGCGGTTGACGCCGGCGCCGAGTTCGTCCAGCAGCACCACCTTCGGCCGGATCATCATGGTGCGGCCGAGCTCCAGCAGCTTCTTCTGCCCGCCGGAAAGGTTGCCGGCATATTCCCGCTCCAGATGCGTCAGGCGCAATTGCGCGAGCACTTCACGCGCCCGCTCCCGCAGCGCGCGTTCCTCCGCGACGACCTTGCCCCAGGCGAACCAGGCCTTGAACAGGTTCTCGCCCGATTGGCCGGACGGCACTGCCATCAAATTCTCGATCACCGTCATGCGCGAGAATTCCTGGGCGATCTGGAAGGTACGCGCGAGGCCCTTGTGGAACAACCGATGCGCCGGCCAGCCGGTCACGTCCTCGCCGTCGAGCAGGATCTTACCGCTGTCCGGGGGGAGCAGACCGGCGATGATGTTGAAGAGCGTCGACTTGCCGGCGCCATTCGGGCCGATGAGGCCGGTGACGGACCCCGTCGCCACTTCGAGCGAGCAATCCTCCACGGCATGAATGCCGCCGAAGGATTTGCTGACGTTTTCAACTTTTATCATAAAGAACAACCCTTCCCCCCTTGCGGGGGAAGGCAGCGGAGACTTGGCGAACGCAGTGAGCCTAGTCGCAGCCGGATGGGGGGTCGCGGCCTGCGGCCGCGCGTCGCCGGAGGCGATGGGAAGCGAAGGCTCTTCAGGGATAGACCCGGCGGTGCATCACCCCCCTTCCCCACCTTCCCCCGCAAGGGGGGAAGGCGCCCAGCGAGCGGGGGGCAGCAACCGAGAGACATCACGACGACAGGCAAACTCACACCCGCGCCGCGGGCAGGTAGTTGGCGAATTCGCGCTCCACCGCCTTCGGATCCACGCCGAGGCCGAAGGCCACGCCGGCGGCCATGTCGCCGGGGTAGATCTCGTCGGCGCGGGATTTCAGCCCCTGCACGATCGCGTCGGCGATCACGCCAGGCTGCACCTTCGGCACGTTGACGCCCGCCGTCATGTCCGTATCGACCGCGCCGGGCAGCACGCCCATGACATGGGTGCCCTGCGCCTTGAGCTCCGCGCGCAGCGCCTGGGTCAGACTCCAGAGCGCCGCCTTGGAGGCGCAGAGCGAACCCATCAGCGGCAGGTTCACCAGCGACAGGATCGACAACATGTTGACGATGGCCCCGCCGCCATTGGCCTTCAGCACCGGCTGGAAGGCGCGGCACATTGCGAGCGTGCCGAAATAATTCACCTCCATCTCGCGCCGGGCGTTGTCGCTGCTCTCGATGGCGAAAAGCGGCGTGTTGAAATTGACGCCGCCGTTGTTGACCAGCAGCGTCACGTCCTTGGCGAGTTTGGCCGCCGCCGCCACCTGATCCGGCTTGGTCACGTCGAGTTCGACCGGCACCAGCTTGTCCGGCGCCTGGGCTACCAGCGCCTTGATGCCGTTCAGCTTGCGCGCGCCGACATAGATCTTCTTCGCGCCCGCCTTCAGCAGCGCCCGCACCGTCTCCGGCCCGATGCCGCGGTTGCACCCCGTGACCAGTGCCACCGCGCCGGTCAGCAGATCCTTGCCCGGCTGGTCGGCGAACCGGCGCAGCCGCGCCTTTGACGCCGTCTGGATGAGGTCCTGGTCATAGGCGAGCACCGCCATCTGGAATCCTTGCCGCCGCCGGTCGGCCGCCATGGTCTCGCCGATGGTGAACAGGCCGCAGCTCTTGCCGGCCTTGTGCGCGGCGGCCTTGACCATCTGCATCGCCGCTTCGTGCTTCGGCCCGAAATCGGGGAAGGTGCCGAGCGACAGCGACAGGTCGAAGGGCCCGATGAACAGCATGTCGATGCCCGGCACCGCGGCAATCGCCGCCGCATTGGCGACGCCCAGCTCCGTCTCGATCATCGCCGCGACGAAGATCGCGTTATTGGTCTTCGGCACCACGGCCTTCGCGTCGATCACCGAGCGGATCCCGCCGGAGGAGCGCTTGCCGATGGGCGGATATTTCGCCGCCTGGACGATGCGCGCCGCCTGCTCTGCCGTCGCGACCACCGGCACGATGATGCCGAGCGCGCCGCTGTCCAGCGCCGC
This sequence comes from Rhodospirillaceae bacterium, assembly GCA_016794075.1. Taxonomy (GTDB): domain Bacteria; phylum Pseudomonadota; class Alphaproteobacteria; order Dongiales; family Dongiaceae; genus Dongia_A. The sequence goes on along the minus strand of JAEUKU010000042.1, from coordinate 606 downwards.
GCCGATGGCGAAGTAGGAATCGTCCTGGGTGCGGATCAGCGGCACGGCCTTTTCGCGCACCACGCCGATGGCCGCTTGCAGCGTGGGGATCGTCCATAGGCCGTGCTGCATATCGAAGACGATGGCGTCCGCGCCCTCTTCCACCATCAGCTCGGCGACGACCGGCGCGCCCAACGTCGTCCACATCGCGCCGACGCAACCGCCGGCGCGCAGCTTGTCCAGGACCGGGTTCTTCATCTGCGTCAGCCCTTGTCGGCGCTCGCGGCCCAGCTTTTCATGATGGTGTTGGAGGGCAGGTTCTCGTCGAGCAGCTTCTTCGCCGTCTCGATTCCGGCGGTCGGCAGCTTGGTCGGGTCGATCAAGCCGATCTGCGCCAGGACCGAGGCCTGATCCCAATAGATGTGCTCGTGATAGAGCTTGTCGCCGCGGAAGCAGACGATGGCGACCAGCGGGATCTCGACGTACTTGCCGGTCGGCGGCACGCCGGGCAGCATCCAGTCGATCTCGCGGTCATGGGTGAAGCAGAACAGCATCTCGTCCACCACGCGGTCGGCGCCGATGGTGCGCGAGATCGGCACCAGCTTGGTGTCGGCCGGGTTGGCGTTG
>JAEUKU010000178.1 GCA_016794075.1 Rhodospirillaceae bacterium | reverse complement strand
ACGGCGGCGCGGCCGAAGGCGCCGCTTTCCAGGGTGACGTCGACCTCGACGGTCGGATTGCCGCGGCTGTCCAAAATCTGCCGCGCATGGACGTCGACGATGCCACTCATGAAGAACCCCCGGGAATATGTGACGGGTGGAAGACGGGCGCCGGAAGACGGCGGTTGCCGTTATATCGCAGCCGGAAAGCCGGTCCAGCGGAAATCGCCGCTAGGCCCGGGCGGCTCCCACCAGGCTGTCGGCGATCGGCTTGTCGAGCATGGCCCGCTCGGCCTCGGCCAGCCGGGTCATCAGCGCCTCCGCCTGCTTCGGCGTGTCGAGCGCGTCGCCCAGGCTGAGCTGCAACGCGCGCACCAGCTCGGCCAGGGTCGCGGCACCAAGGTCGCGCGCCAGCACCCAGCGATTGGAATCGGTGCGAACGATGAAGCGGGCGCCGCGCAAGGCCTCCATCACCTGGGTGAGCTTGCCCGCCTCGGCGCTGAGCTCGGTGGAGATGCGGTCGAACTTCTCGCCGCCGACCGGCGCGCTCTGCGCCGCGCGCAGCACGGAAAGAACGCCGAGCGCCAGGCCGAGCACGTCGCCGCGCCGGGGGCGATCGTCGGGATCGCGCCGGCCGGAACGCCATTCCGGCAGCGAGGCGGTGACCTCCGCCCCGAACAGCACGGTCAGCCAGGCCATGTACATCCAGATGAGGAAGATCGGCAGCGTCGCCAGCGCGCCGTAGAGCGTCTGATACGAGCCGAGGAAGGAGAGATAGACGCCGAAGCCGCGCTTCAGCAGTTCGAACATCAGCGCCGCGACCAGCGCACCGACGACGGCATCGGAGAGGCGCACCGGCTTGGTCGGAATCAGGCGATAGAACAGCGCGAAGCCGATCGCCTCGAGCAGGAACGGCGTCACCGCGGAGAGCATGCGCACGAGGGCGGGAACGCCGGTGAAGTTCGTCGATTGCGCCATGGCGAAGGCCCAGCCCGAGACGGAGAAGGCGACACCGAACAGGATCGGCCCCAGCGTGATCAGCGCCCAGTAGACCGGCAGGCGCTGCAGCTTGAACCCCTTGCCGCCGCCCCAGATGCGGTCGAAGGCGGTCTGGATGGTGTTGATGAGCAGGATCGCGGTGATCGCGAGGCCGAGGATGCCCGCCCCGGTCGTCTCGCCCGCATTGCGGATGAAGCCCTGCAGATGATCCTCGACCATCATGGCAAGGCTGGGCGCGGCATTCTCCAGCACCACCCGGATCAGCTGGTCGCGCATCCCCGAGAAGGCCGGAAAGGCTGCAAACATGGCAAGGCCGATCGCCATCATGGGCACCAGGGCGAGCAGCGAGGTGTAGCTCAGCGCCGAGGCGACGGAGGGGCAGGAATCGCGACTGAAGCGGCGCAGGACGTAGGTGACCAGCGTGCTGGCGGAGTATTTGGGCAGGTCGCGCAGGATATGCTGCACCTGCGCCAGGGCACCGGGCTCGTTTTCAGGCGTGGGGCCTTCGCTCGATTTCTCAGGTTTGGGTTGCTGCGCGGTGCCTTCCATGACCGGAAGCCTAGGCTGCGGCGCACGCCACGGTCAACCGGAGCGGCGATTACGGCGCGATGTTCTCGATCGGCCGGGACTTGGCGATCTTGTCGAAGGCGATCAGGGTTTCCAGCACCTTCTTCAGATGCCTGATCGGCACCATGTTCGGGCCGTCAGACGGCGCGTGGTCGGGGTCCTGGTGGGTTTCCATGAAGACGGCAGCGACGCCGATGGCGATGGCGGCGCGCGCCAGCACCGGCACGAACTCGCGCTGGCCGCCGCTGGTGGTGCCCTGCCCGCCCGGCTGCTGCACTGAATGGGTGGCGTCGAACACCACGGGATAGCCGGTATCGGCCAGGATCGGCAGCGCGCGCATGTCGGAGACCAGGGTGTTATAGCCGAAGCTCACCCCACGCTCGCACAGCAGCACGTTGTCGTTGCCCACCGCCGAACACTTGGCGGCGACGTTCTTCATGTCCCAGGGGGCGAGAAACTGGCCCTTCTTGATGTTGACGGCGCGGCCGGTCTTCGCCGCGGCGACGACCAGGTCAGTCTGCCGGCACAGGAAGGCCGGGATCTGCAGCACGTCGACGGCTTCGGCCACCGGCGCGCATTGCTCCGGCGCGTGCACGTCGGTCAGCACCGGCACGCCGAAGGTCTCGCGCAACTCGGCCAGGATCGGCAGGCTCTTTTCCATGCCGAGGCCGCGCGCGGCGCTGGCGCTGGTGCGGTTCGCCTTGTCGAAGCTGGTCTTGTAGATGAGGCCGATGCCGAGGCCGCGCGTCATCTCGCTCAGCGCGCCACACATCTCCTGCGCATGCGCGCGGCTCTCCAGCTGGCAGGGACCCGCGATCAGCGCGAAAGGCAGGTCGTTGCCGACCTCGATGTTGTGGATCTTGACGTGGCGCGGTGCGGTCATCGTCCCCGCCTTACACCAGCCGGGCCTGGTTCACCGCCGCGTCGATGAAGGAGACGAACAGCGGGTGCGGCTCGAACAGGCGCGATTTCAGCTCTGGGTGGAATTGTACGCCAATGAACCAGGGATGCGAGGGGATTTCGACGATCTCCGGCAGGATGCCGTCGGGCGACATGCCGGAGAACAGCAGGCCGACCTGCTCCAGCCGGTCCTTGTAGTTGATGTTGACCTCGTAGCGGTGCCGGTGGCGCTCGGAGATCTCCGGCTTGCCGTAGATCCCGCGCACCGCACTGTTGTCCTTGAGCAGGCATTCATAGGCGCCGAGGCGCATCGTGCCGCCGAGATCGCCGCCTTGCTTGCGCTTCTCCAGCACGTTGCCGCGCACCCATTCGGTCATCAGGCCGACCACCGGCTCCTCGCTGGGGCCGAACTCGGTCGAGCCCGCCTTCTTCACGCCGGCCAGGTTGCGCGCCGCCTCGATCACCGCCATCTGCATGCCGAAGCAGATGCCAAAATAGGGAATCTTGCGTTCGCGGGCGAAGCGCGCCGCGTTGATC
>JAEUKU010000035.1 GCA_016794075.1 Rhodospirillaceae bacterium | reverse complement strand
CGCGCAGCATCACGATGGGCTCCGCCCCGCCGCGATCGCTGCGCCGCGGATCCTCCCGCCAAGTGATGCGGGCAACGCTCTGCGTCTCGGCGAAGCCGGCGAGCGCCTGGCGCTGGCGCTGCGTCGGCGGCCGGTCGGCGGAGACGGCAAGATCGGCCCCGGTGCTCGTCGCCGTGGCCAGGATATCGACGGCCTGGCCCTCCGACAGGACGGCCTCCAGCGCCTGGCGCAACGGCGCCACCAGCCGCGCCAGGGCGGGGCTGAGCAGCGGGCATTCCTCCTGGTCGACGATGCGATGGCCGCGCGCTTCCTGGAATCCCAGCGCGACCCTTCCAGCCTGCTTCCGCGCCGCGAACTCGGCCCGCCGCCTGGTCCCCGCCGGCAGGAAGACGGCCTCGTGCCGCGCCGGCAGGTCGAGGCCGTGCTGCCGCAGCGCCTGGCGCACCAGGTCGAGCTTCCAGGACCGGTAGGCCGCTGCGGACCAATGCTGCAGCTTGCAGCCGCCGCAGCGCCCGAAATGCCGGCAGGCCGGCGCGACGCGGTCCACCGACGGCGCCAGAATCTCGATCTCGCCAGCCTGCAAATCGCCGCCGGACCGGCGCTGCAAGACGGCGCGCACGGCCTCGCCGGGCAGTGCGAACGGCACGAACACGCGCTGATCCTGGAATGTCGCGACCGCGTCGCCCTGCGCACCCATCGTCGCCGGCTGGAGCTCGACGGGGAATTGAGAGCCGGTTTCGAGATCTTTCATGCAGGAGCGTTCATGCGGGCGCGGCGATCGCGGCGATCTGGTCAACAAAATGTCAGGATAGGGACTTGCGGCCGGCATTATGATAGGAAGAGCGGCCTGAAAACAGGGCAAACTTGGCGGCAAACGGGAACCGGAAATGGCTCTTCTGCGCGGCGTGTGGCGGGTGTTGATGTGGCTGCTGGCCCTGGTCGGCTTCGCCGTGGTCGGGCTTGCGATCGTGGCATTCTTCTATGCCCAGTCCTTCACCCATCCCGAGACGAAGGTTCCCGACCAGGCGGTGCTGACCATCGACCTCGGCGGCGGCCTCGCCAAGCAGAGGCTCGACCTGCCCTTCGGACCGACCGGGCGGCCGACCATCGAAGATATCGTGCTCGGCCTCGAGGCCGCCGCCAAGGACAGCCGGATCAAGGGATTGCTGCTCCGCGTGGGGCGCGGCCCGCTCGACATGGCCGAGGCGCAGGAGATCCGCGACGCGGTCATCAAGTTCCAGGAGACCAGCCGGCCGATCCACGCTTTCGCCGAGTCCTTCGGCGAAGGGGGCGACGGCACCCTGCACTATTACGTCGCCACCGGCGCCGACCAGATCTTCCTGCAGCCCTCCGGTGACGTGCGGTTGATGGGCTTCCTGCTGGAGCAGCCCTTTCTGCGCGGTGCGCTCGACTGGCTCGGCATCGCGCCCAGGGTGAGCAAGCGCCACGAATACAAGGGCGCGCCGGACATCTTCACCGAGACCGCGATGCCGGAGCCGGTGCGGCAGAACCTGCAGCGTCTGGCGGATTCCTGGCTCGACCAGGTCGTCGCGGGAATCGCCGCCGCGCGCAAGGTCGATGCCGCAATCGCCCGGCGCTGGATCGATGAGGCGCCATGGGACGCCCAGCAGGCGAAGCAGGCCGGCATGGTGGACGAGCTCAGCTACTGGGACCAGGCCGCCGCCGTCACCTTCGGCGTGCTCGGCGAGGATGCCGGCATCGACATCGCCGATTATGCGCGACAGATTGCGAAGCCGGCCGCGACGGCGGCCAAAATCGCCATCGTGCGCGGCCACGGCCCGGTCACGCTCGGCCGCAGCGAGACGGACCCCTTCGGCGGCGAAAGCAATCTCGGCTCCGACACCATTGCCGGCGCCCTCGCCAAAGCGATTGAGGACAAGGTGAAGGCCATCGTCTTCCGGATCGATTCGCCGGGTGGCTCCTATGTCGCCGCGGATACGATCTGGCGCGAGGTGGCGCGCGCCCGCGAAATGGGCATTCCCGTCATCGTCTCCTTCGGCGCCACCGCCGCCTCCGGCGGCTATTTCATCGCCGCGCCGGCGACGAAGATCGTGGCCCAGCCCGGCACCATCACCGGCTCGATCGGCGTCTTCGCCGGCAAGCCGGTGCTGACCGAGATGTGGAACAAGCTGTCGATCAATTTCGAGGGCGTCCAGGCCGGCGCGGCGGCCGATACCGACAGCGTCAACCACGACTACTCGGAGGCCGCCTGGGCGCGGCAGGAGGCGCGGCTGGATTCGATCTATGCCGATTTCGTCGGCAAGGTCGCGACCGGCCGCAACCTGTCGCCCGAGAAGGTCGAGGAAGCGGCGCGAGGCCAGATCTGGTCCGGCGCCGATGCCCAGGCCCGCGGCCTGGTCGACGCACTCGGCGGCCTGGCCACGGCGATCAAGCTGGCGAGGCAGGAGGCGAAGCTGGCCGCCGATGCCGAGGTGGCGCTGGTCAGCTACCCGCCGGCGGGCGAGCGCTGGGAGGCGTTCCTGTCCGCCTTCATGCGCGAGGGTGCGGCGATTCTCGGCATGCCTTCCGCCGCGGTGGCGCCGGCACCGCAGCGATTGCTGGCCGCGCTGCGGCCCTTGATCAGCCAACCGGAGGCAGTCTTCCTCTGGACGCCGCCGATTGCCGTCAACGGGCGGATCGACTGACGGGACTGTGACCGGCGTCATTTGCCCGATCCGCGCGACCCGCGCTAGGGTCCCGCCCGGAGTTCCGCGCGGGACATCAATTGGGAAAGTTCGCATGGTTCGGTTGACGATGGCGGCGAGTGCGCTGGCATGCGCGGCGGCGGTTTGGCTCACTGCGCTCGCCCCCGCCCTTGCCGACAGTTCCAAGGCCGATTGGTCGGCCTGCGTGAAGGCCGACCCCAGCAGCGCGGCGGTCGACGCCAACCAGCGCATCGGCGCCTGCAACCGCCTGCTGCAGAGCGGCGACACCAGCCCGGAGGATGCCGGGGCGATCCTGGCGGCGCGCGCCGCCGCCCACAACGCGCTGCGCCAATATGACGAGGCGCTGCGCGACATCGAATCCGCCCTGGCGCAGAACACCCGCGTCGACGCCTGGGAGTTCATCTACCGCGTCATGGGCCGGGCGCAGTACGGGCTGAAGAACTATCCCGCGGCCGAAGTCGCCTATCGGCAGGCGGCCACCTATCCCGAGGCAGATGCCTGGTCCTGGGCGCGACTGGGCGATGTCGAGATGAACCAGGGCAAATACCGCGACGCCGAAGGTCATTTCCGCAAGGCCGCGGAGATGACTCCGCGCGAAGCGGAATTCAGCTCGGACATCGCGGATGCGCTGTTCGCCCAGGGCCGCTTCGCCGAGGCGGCACCGCTCTACGCCGAAGCCCTCGCCATCGACGCGGAGCCGTCCGCCTGGGACAGCGTGCTGCACTATCTCGCCACCGCCCATGCGGGCGCCGGCGACATCGACCGCCTGCGCGCGGATGCGGCGGAATGGGCAGAGGACGACGGCTACATCGCCCATGTCGGCCGGCTGCTGCTCGGCGCGAGCGACGACGCCGCGTTCCGCGATGCGCTCGCCGCCCGCGCCACCGGCAGCACGCAGCCGGAAGAGGCCGCCTTCTGGCTCGACTTCGCCCTGGGCCAGCGCGACCTGATCGCCGGCGCGAGCGACACCGCGCGGGCGCATCTGGAAAAGGCGGCGGCGACCGCCTCCGTCTATGCCGTCTACATCAACGCGGCGCAATTCGCGCCGTAACGCTCCGCCTAGGCGGGGTCGCGGCGGGCGGCAATCAGGAATTCCTTGTTGCCTTCGGGGCCGAGGATCGGGCTCTCGGTCAAGCCGATCACCGACCAGCCCGGCTGGCGCGCGAACCAGGCGCGGATGCGCGCGCAGACCTCCTCGTGCAGCGCGGGGTCGCGCACCACGCCGCCCTTGCCGACGCGGTCCGGCCCCACTTCGAATTGCGGCTTGATCAGCGCCACGACGACTGCGCCGGGCGCGGCGAGACCGAGCGCCGCCGGCAGGACCGTTTCCAGGCCGATGAAGCTGGCATCGCAGACGATCCAGTCGACCGGCCCGGGAATCTCGGCCGGCGACAGCCGCCGCGCATTGGTGCGCTCCAACACCACTACGCGCGGATCGTTGCGCAGCTTCCAGGCCAGTTGGCCGTGGCCGACATCGACGGCATAGACCTTGGCCGCGCCATGGGCCAGCAGCACGTCGGTGAAGCCGCCGGTGGAGGCGCCGACATCGATGGCGATGGCGCCTCTGGGGTCGAGGCCGAATTCGGCCAAGGCGTGGGCGAGTTTCAGCCCACCGCGCGACACCCAGGGATGGTCCTGGCCCTTGAGTTCCAGCGGCGCTTCATCGGGCAGAAGGTCGCCGGCCTTGGCGATGCGACGATCGCCGGAATAGACCTTGCCCGCCATGATCAGCGCCTGGGCCTTGGCGCGCGATTCAGCGAGGCCGCGATCGACCAGCAGCTTGTCGACGCGCGCCTTGCCCTTGGGCGCAGTCATGGTCAGGCGACCAGCCGCGCCGACATCTGGCGCCAGCGCAGGAACAAGAGGCTGGCCGAGACGGCAAGCCCGATGGCCATACCCCACCACAGCCCGATGCCGCCGAAATCGAGCCAGAAAGCGAGCGGAACGCCGGTGCCAAGCCCGAACACCCAGTAGCCGAGGCCGCAGATGATCATCGGCACCTTGGTATCCTTCAGGCCGCGCAAGGCGCCTTGCGTCGATACCTGGATCCCGTCGACCACCTGGAAGATCGCCGCGACGGTGAAGAACAACGCCGCCATGCGCGCCGCTTCGGCATTCTCCGGCTTGCCGAGGTCGAGATAGATCCCGGTCAGCAGGCTGGGCGCCACCCACATGGTGCCGGCTGCCAGCACCATCCAGCAGATGCCAAGGCCGATGGCGACATAGCCCGCCATGCGCGCCGCCTCCGGTCGCTTGGCGCCGACCGCGTAGCCGACGCGCACGGTCGCCGCTTGGCTGAGGGCGAAGGGAATCATGAACGAAACCGCGCAGATATTGACCACGGCATTGTGCGCTGCCAGCGCCGCCGTGGAAATGAGGCCCATCAACAGCGCCGATACGAAGAACAGGCCGCTCTCGAACAGATAGGCGAGCGCGATCGGAATGCCGACATGGAACAGTTCCTTCAGCATCTTGCGGTCGAGGTGCAGCAGCTGCGCGAAGACCCGGTAGTGTCGCAGGGTCGGTATCAGCTCGACATAGGCGACGATGATGACCAGATGCAGCAGCGCCACCAGGGAGCCGCTGAGGCCGACCGCCATCGCCCCCATCGCCGGGGCGCCCCAATTGCCGTACATGAAGATGTAGTTGAACAGGAAAGAGAACGGCAGGCCGGCCACGGCGCAGACGGTGACGATGTTGGGCCGGTTCATCACGGTGACGAAATTGCGCAGCACGGTGAACCAATAGACCAGCGGCACCCAGGGCAACCCCCACAGCACCACGCCGCCGACCTGGCGCACCAGTTCGGCGTCGTCATAGATCATCGGCAGGAGCAGCAGCGCGCCCAGCAGCACCAGGATGATCGGCAGGCTGAGGATGGTGCCCATCAGGAAGCCCTGGCGCATGGCCTGCGACACGCCCGCCGCGTCGCCGGCGCCATGCGCCTGGGCCCCGACCGCGCCGGTGGCCGAGACAGCGCCCATGCCCCACAACATCGGCGTGAACAGCAATTGCAGGCCGAGGCCGGCGGCGGCCAAGGCCGTTTCGCCCAGATGGCCAGCCATGGCGTAGTCGATGACGCCCATGCCCATTTCCGCCAGCAGCGCCGCGGCGATGGGCAGGGTCAGGATCAGGGTCTGGCCGATCTCCCGCCGCCAGGTGGGCGCGCCCCGGTCGAGCGCGCGGGCGGCGGGCGCCGCCAGGGTCTTGTCGCTCGACATGGGCTCTGCATCCGGCTTTCTGCTCTAGCTCTTGCGGGTGATGACGAAGTCGGTCATCCAGCGCAGTGGATCGGCCTTGGCGCCGAACATGTCGAGATGGCCGTTGGCCTGGTCGCCCAGCAGCCGCGCCTGGGACCGCGCGCGCTCCAATCCCAGAATCGACACGAAGGTCGCCTTGCCGGCGGCCGCATCGGCGCCGACCGGCTTGCCGGTCTCGGCCGCGTCGCCCTCGGCATCCAGCAGGTCGTCGACGATCTGGAAGGCGAGGCCGAGGTCGTGGGCGTAGGAGACGAGCGCGTGGCGCACCTGCGGCGCCGCGTGGCCGAGGATGCCGCCCGCCTCGCAGGAAAAGGCGATGATCTCGCCGGTCTTCAGCCGCTGCAGCCGGGTGATGGCGCCGATGTCGAGATCCTCGTTCTCCGCCAGCAGGTCGATCATCTGCCCACCGACCATCCCGGCGGCGCCGCCAGCCTTGGCCAGCGCATGGACGAGCTCGGCGCGCACATGGCCATCGGGATGCGTCGCCGGATCGGAGAGCACCTCGAAGGCCATGGTCAGCAGGCCGTCACCGGCCAGGATCGCCGTCGCCTCGTCGAACTTCTTGTGCACCGTCGGCCTGCCGCGGCGCAGGTCGCTGTCGTCCATCGCCGGCAGATCGTCATGCACCAGGCTGTAGCAATGCAGCATCTCGACCGCCGCGGCGGCGCGCAGCGCGTAATCCGCATGCACGTCGAACAGCGCGGCGCTGTGCAGAACCAGGTAGGGACGGATGCGCTTGCCGCCGCCCATGGTGGCATAGCGCATGGCGTCCACCACGCGGCTCTCCGCGCCGGCGACGGGCGGCAGCAGCTGGTCCAAGGTGCGATTGACCGCCGCGGCGGCCTCGTTCAACGCCTGATCGATCGACAAAGGAAAGCTCCGGAAAACCTGGATTGGAGGAAACTGGCGGTGCCGTTCAGTCCAGCTTCGCCGGCTCGGTGCCGACGGAGCCGTCCTGCGACAGCACGATCTTCTCGACCTTCAGCTGCGCCTCGCGCAGCTTGGCCTCGCAATGGCGTTTCAGGGCGGCACCACGCTCATAGGCCTTGATCGCGTCGTCGAGCTTGTTGTCGCCGCGCTCGAGCCGCTTCACCAGCTCCTGCAACTCGGCGAGCGCATCCTCGAAGCTCAAACCGGCGATGTCGGCCGGAACCTGGGTCCCGGTCTTGTCCTGGGCCATGAGTGCCTCAATGTAAAATCCCGCGCCGCCGCCGGCGCGGGAGAAAACCCCTGAGAATCGGCCGGCATTCTATCGATCGACCCCGACCGCAGCAAGGCCGGCCGGCGCCACGCAAGCCGTTGAAATATTCAGGCTTTCGCCGCCATCAACGCGGCGACATGGGCGGCGGTGCTCTCCGCCAGGGCGGCGAGGTCATAGCCGCCCTCCAGGGTCGAGACCAGGCGGCCCCGGCAATGCGTCGCCGCCAGCTGCGCCAGCCTTTCGGTCACCCAGCCGAAATCCTCGGCCTCCAGCTCGAGGCTGGCCAGCGGGTCGGCGCGATGCGCGTCGAAGCCGGCGGAGATCAGCAGCAGGTCCGGCGCGAAGCGGTCGATGGCGGGCAGCACGATCTCCTCATAGGCGTCGCGGAAGGCCTCGCCGCCGGAATAGGCCGGCAGCGGCGCGTTGCAGACGTTGCCGATGCCGTGCTCCGACCTGGCGCCGGTGCCGGGATAGAGCGGCATCTGGTGGGTCGAGGCATAGAGCACCCGCGCGTCGTGCTCGAAGATGTGCTGCGTGCCGTTGCCGTGATGGACGTCGAAATCGACGATGGCGACACGCTTCGCGCCGTGGACCGCGCAGGCATGCGCCGCGCCGATGGCGACGTTGTTGAACAGGCAGAAGCCCATCGCCATGTCGCTCTCGGCATGATGGCCGGGCGGACGCACGGCGCAGAAGGCGTTCGTGGCGCCGCCGCTCATCACCAGGTCGATGGCGGCGACCATCGCCCCGACGGCGCGCAAGGCGGCCTCGCCGGAGCCGGGGGACATCGTGGTGTCGCCGTCGAGCGCCGCCCAGCCGCGCTGCGGCATGCGCGCCAGCAGGCTTTCGACAAAGGCGCGGTCATGCACGCGGACGATCTGATCGAGCTCGGCGCGCGGCGCCTCGCGCCGGTCGAGCGCCGCGAATTCGGGCTCGGCGAGCGCCATGAGCACGGCTTCCAGCCGCTGGCGCCGCTCCGGATGGCCCGGGCCGGTGTCGTGCTCCAGGCAGGCGGGATGGGTGAAGACGGCCGTGCTCATCGATCCTCTCCCTCCGCCGGCGTCTAGCGCCGGCGCTCCAGGTCCAGTACCGCCTCCCCCTCCGACAGCAGCATCCGATCGTCAGTCAACCGCACCAGGTCGAGCAGCGCAACACCGACGCAGGAGACGCGCACCATCACCGCGGTCGGAAACTGCGACAGGTCGCCGAACTCCGACCCCGGGGCGGGCTCCGCGTGGTAGCGCGGCAACGAACAGGAATCGCCGCTGAGCGTGGTGATCGGCGCCTCGGCAAGCGTCAGGTCGCGTCCGACCCAGCCCGCCGCCGCGGCGGCGCGGGCGGCCTCGGCCGGGCTTTTGCGCAAAGCCGCGACCCGCCATTGCCCCATCAGCCAGCCATAGCCGGCGCTGGCCGGGGCGGCGACGCGTCCGTCACCCGGAGTCAGAGTCTCGATCCGCGCGCGATAGAGCGCCGCGAGGCAGCCGATGGCGTCATCCACCTCGATCGCCTCCTTGGCCTCGACGCCGCAGGCGCCGGCGCGGTTGGCGCTCCACGCCCGCTGCTCCAGGCGCAAGGTGGCCTGGGTGTCGCCGGCGGTGGCCGCCAGCCGCGCGCGATAGGCCTCCGCCAGTTCTCCGTCCAGCGCCGCCAGCTCGCCGTCGGCGCAGATCAGCGCCTCGACCGGCTGCGTCGCCGCGGCGCAGTCGAAGCTCGGCTGCTGCGCCGCCGCCGCATCGGCGGCGAGCGACATCAGCAAGGCAAGTGCGAGCGTGTATCTGTTCATGCGTCCAAATCTGTCATGCGGACCGGACCCTGAATCCGGCGGCAATCACGGCCAGCCAGCCCGCTATCATCAATGCGCCGCCGAAAGGCGCAAGCATAGCGATCCACGTCAGCCCCGCCAAAGCATAGAGATAGAGCGCGCCGGAAAAGACCAGCGCGCCAAGCCCCAGCGCCAGGGCGGCGATGGCAAGCAGCCGGGTCCGCTGCAGGGCCCCGGCCGCCGCCAGCCCGAGCAGCGCCGCCGCGTGCCACAGCTGATAGGAAGCCCCCGTCTGAACCCACGCGACGGCTTCCGGCAGGCTGGCCTGCAGCCCATGCGCCGCCCAGGCCCCCATCGCCACGCCCATCGCCCCGTTCAGCCCGGCGCCCAGCAAATACCCGCGCATCGCGTCGCTCCCATGACAATCGGCTCCGCAAGCGGCGATGCCCGTCCGCTTGGGGCTGGCCGCCGCCTTTCGCCTCGTCTATCTATGGCACTATCCTATGCCGATCGGCCGGCCAAGGTGGGGATGATGAAATGTCGCGCTGGTGCAGTGGAAGGTCTCGATGAGTGACGCTCTGGTTCTGGTGCGCCGCGAAGGCGCGGTTGCCCACCTGACCCTCAACCGGCCGGACCGCCTCAACAGCTTCACCCTGGCGATGCTGGGCGAATTGAGCGCCGCGCTGTCCGATCTCGACGGCGACGACGACGTGCGCGCCGTGGTGCTGACCGGCGCCGGGCGCGGCTTCTGCGCCGGGCAGGACCTGACCGACCACGAGGCGGTCGACGATTCGCGCGCCATCCGCAGCGTGGTGGAGCGGCACTACAATCCGGTGGTGCGCCAGATCCGCGCGCTGCGCCAGCCGGTGATCGCGGCGGTCAACGGCGTTGCCGCCGGGGCGGGCTGTTCGCTGGCATTGTCCTGCGACATTGCCGTCGCGGCGGCGAGCGCCAAATTCGTCAACGCCTTCGTCAACATCGGCCTTATTCCGGATTCCGGCGGCACCTATTTCCTGCCGCGCCTGGTGGGCCAGGCGCGCGCCCTCGGCCTCGCCTTGCTGGGCGAGCCGATCGAGGCGCAGAAGGCCGTCGAATGGGGCCTGATCTGGAAAGCCGTGCCCGACGCCGGTCTGGCCGGCGAGGTCGATGCCCTCGCCCGGCGCCTGGCGGAGCTGCCGACCGCCGCCATCGCCCTGATCAAGGAAGCGATCAATCTCAGCGGGCATCACTCGCTGGAGCAGCAACTGGCGACGGAAGCGGAGCTGCAGGCCCGCGCCGCGGAGACCGAGGATTATCAGGAGGGCCGCGCTGCCTTCCTCGCCAAGCGCAAGCCGCGCTTCATCGGGCGCTGAGCGCGATCCATGGCCAAGTTCGGCATCGGCCAGCCGGTGCGGCGGGTCGAGGATCGCCGGTTCCTGACCGGCGCCGGCCGCTATGTCGCCGACATCGACTTGCCGCGCCAGTTGCATGCGCCCTTCCTGCGCCTTCTCATGGCCGGCGCGGTGGCGGCGCCGGCGGCCGTGATGAACGCGCTGATGGACGCGCTTGCGCCCGCGGGCATCACTCGGCTAGACATGCCCGCGACGCCGCTCGCCATCTGGCAGGCGCTGCGGGCAGCACAGCGGGATTAGCCTTCCTTGACACTCGCGCGATGGGCGGCGGAACTGGCCGGGGTGGCGCGCCATGCCGGCGCGGAGATCCTCCGAATCGATGCCGGCGATTTCGCCACGGAGCGAAAGGCCGACCAGTCGCCGGTGACCGCGGCGGATCATGCGGCCGAGGCGGTGATCCTGCCCGCCTTGCGCAAGCTCGCGCCCGACATCGCCATCGTCTCGGAAGAGGATTCGCAGCATTCGGGCCTGCCGAAGGAAGCGCCGGATCGCTTCTGGCTGGTCGACCCGCTCGACGGCACCAAGGAATTCATCGCCCGCAACGGCGAGTTCACCGTCAACATCGCGCTGATCGAGCACGGCCGGCCGGTGCTCGGCATCGTGCATCTGCCGGCGTTGGGCCAGACCTATCTCGGCCATGATGGCATCGCCGAACGTGCGGATGACGGCGGCGCCTTCGCGCCGATCCGCGCGCGCAAGACGCCGCCGGAGGGCGCCGTGCTGATGATCAGCCGCTCCCATGCCGCCAAGGAGCTGGTGAAGGCGGAAGAGATGGGCGAGCACATCCAGGGCACGCTGGTCGCGGGCTCGTCGCTGAAATTCTGCCGCTTGGCCGAAGGCGCCGCCGATCTCTATCCGCGCCTCGGCCCGACCATGGAATGGGACACCGCCGCCGGCCAGGCCGTTCTCGAAGCGGCCGGCGGGTCGGTGCGGACGCTGGACGGCGCGCCGTTGCGCTACGGCAAGCCGGGTTTCCGCAACCCGCATTTCATCGCCCGGGGCGCCGGACATGGCTAGGCGGCTGCAGCCGACTTTGGGCGAGATCGGCGAGGCGGCGCGCGCCTTGCGTGCCGGCAAGCTGGTCGCCTTCCCCACCGAGACGGTCTACGGCCTGGGTGGCGATGCCACCAATGACCGCGCCGTGGCCGCGATCTTCGCCGCCAAGGGCCGGCCGAGCTTCAATCCGTTGATCGTGCATGTGCTGAACATTCCGGCGGCCGCGCAGCATGCCGAGCTCTCCGCCAAGGCGCAGGCGGTGGCGCGGAAATTCTGGCCGGGGCCGCTCACCCTCGTCCTGCCGCGGCGGCGCGACTGCAAGATCTCGCTGCTGGCGACGGCCGGGCTCGACAGCGTCGCCTTGCGCGTGCCGGCGCACAACATCGCCCAGACCCTGCTGATGATGGCGGGCGTGCCGCTGGCGGCCCCCAGCGCCAATCCCTCCGGCCGCCTGTCGCCGACCGAGGCCGATCACGTGCTGGCCGATCTCGGCGACAAGGTCGAGTACGTGATCGACGGCGGCCCCTGCCCCATCGGCGTCGAATCCACCGTGCTCAGCCTGCTCGACGACTGCCCGCGCATCCTGCGGCCCGGCGCGGTCACGGCGGAGCAGCTGTCCGAATTGCTGCAGGAGCCGGTGGCGACGGAGACCGGCACCGAGGATGCCAACGCGCCGCGCTCTCCCGGCCGCCTGCTCAGCCACTACGCGCCCAGCCTGCCGGTACGGCTGAACGCCATCGCGGCCGAGGCGGGCGAGGCGCTGCTCGGCTTCGGCCCCGGCGCGCCCAGGGACGCGGTCAACCTCAGCGCCGCCGGCGATCTGCAGGAGGCGGCGGCCAACCTCTTCGCCATGCTGCGCAAGCTGGACGACCCGAGATACCGCGCCATCGCCGTGATGCCGGTTCCGGAGACCGGCCTCGGCCGCGCCATCAACGACCGGCTCCGCCGGGCGGCGGCCGCGCGCTAGGATTTCCCGCCGAGACTTCACGGGCGCGTTAACCCCCGGGTTTCGCGCAAGAATCCGGTTCCCCGCCCCCTGGACTTGCTTCATCATGTCGCCTGAACCAGCGCGGCGCCGGACAAGGCCGCCGCGATCGATGGAACAGGGAGTTGATCATGAAAATCTCCGGTCTCGCGGTCGGGCTGGCGGCGCTGCTCTGCGCCGCGCCCTGGGCCGGCCAGCCGGCGCGCGCCGACGTCAATCTCGGCAGCCTGGTCTGCAATGTCTCGTCCGGCTTCGGTTACCTGATCGGCTCCAACCGCAACGTCAGCTGCGTCTTCAACCGCTCCAACGGCACGGTCGAACGCTACAACGGCCAGATTCGCGACTGGGGCTTCGATCTCGGCTACTTCCATGCCGGATCGATCATCTGGGGCGTCATCGCGCCCGGCAGCAACGTGGCGCCGGGTTCGCTGGCCGGCGACTATACAGGCGGCGGCGCCGGGGCCTCGGCCGGCATCGGCGTCAAGGCGAACCTGCTGTTCGGCGGCGATGGCGGCAAGATCTCGCTGCAGCCGCTCGCGGTCGAGGGCAATGTCGGCATCGGCGCCAATGTCGGCGTCACCCGGCTGACGCTCTATCCCGGGCAATAGGCCGATGAAGGCGTGGCGATGACCGACCCGCTGATCGCGGGGCTGCGCGAGATTGTCGGCGACCGCCACTGCCTCACGGAATCCGAAGCGACGGCGCCTTTCCTCACCGACTGGCGCGGCATCTATCGCGGCGCCGCGCGCGCCGTGGCGCTGCCGGAGACCGCCGAACAGGTGCAAGCGATCCTGCAACTGGCGCGGCGGCACGGGGCGCCCATCGTACCGCAGGGCGGCAATACCGGGCTTTCCGGCGGCGCGACGCCGGATGACGGCGGCAAGGCCATCGTCCTGGCGCTCAAGCGCATGAACCGGATCCGCAGCCTCGACGCCGCCAACAACAGCCTGGTGGCGGAGGCGGGCTGCATCCTGGCCGACCTGCATCAGGCTGCATCCGACGCCGACCGCCTGTTTCCGCTCAGCCTGTCGGCGGAGGGCAGCTGCCAGATCGGCGGCAACCTCGCCACCAACGCGGGCGGCATCAACGTGCTGCGCTTCGGCAATGCGCGCGACCTTTGCCTGGGGCTGGAGGCGGTGCTCCCGGACGGGTCGCTGTTCTCCAATCTGAGCGGCCTGCGCAAGGACAATACCGGGTACGATCTGAAACAGCTGCTGATCGGGTCGGAAGGCACGCTGGGCGTGATCACCGCGGCGGCGCTGAAGCTGTTCCCCAAGCCGATCGCGCGCGCCACGGCGATCCTGGCGCTTTCCGGCGTCGACAAGGCCGTTTCCCTGCTCGCCCGCTGCCGCGCCGGCCTCGCCGACCAGCTGGTCAGCTTCGAGCTGCTGCCGCGTTTCGGCATCGAACTGGGGCAGAAGCATGTGCCGGGCCTCGCCTGGCCGCTCGCCGTGCTGCCCGACTGGTCGATCCTGGTCGAGGCGAATACGAGCAGCCCCGCTTTCGATCTGCAGGCCGCCTTCGAAGCGACCTTGGCGGCGGCGCTCGAGGCGGGCGAGATCGCCGATGCGACCGTCGCCACCTCCGATCAGCAGTCGCGCGCCATGTGGCGCATCCGCGAGGGCATCGTCGAGGGCCAGTGGCGCGAGGGCGCCAACATCAAGCACGACATCTCCGTGCCGGTGGCCCAGGTGCCGCGCTTCCTGGAGACGGCCGGCGCCGCCCTGCGCGCCGCCTGGCCGCAGGTCCGCATCCTCGCTTTCGGTCATCTCGGCGACGGCAACGTCCATTTCAACCTGGTGCAGCCGCCGGATGAGACGAAGGATCGCTTCCTCGACCGCACACCGGCGATGAACGCCATCGTCCATGACGAAGTGCAGCGCTACGGCGGCTCGATCAGCGCCGAACACGGCATCGGGCAGCTGCGGCGCGCCGAGCTGGAACTGCGGAAATCCCCGGTCGAGCTCGACCTGATGCGCCGACTGAAACAGATGCTCGACCCCGAAAATCTGATGAACCCGGGCAAGCTCTTGTGACCGACGCTGCCTTGCTCCGCCCGTGGCAAGGTGGGCGGTTGCACGGATGCGCGCGATTGCCGACAATCACTTCTTCCGAATCCACTTCCGCCAGCGAGCCATGACCGAGAAATCCCGCAAGATCCTGTTCATCAGCGTCGACCAATGGCGCGGCGAATGCCTGTCGGCACTCGGCCACCCCATGGTGAAGACGCCGAACCTCGATGCGCTCGCCGCCGAAGGCGTGCTGTTCCAGCGCCACTACACGGTCTGCGCGCCCTGCGGCCCGGCGCGCACCAGCCTGCATACCGGCACCTACCTCATGAACCACCGTTCGGGCCGCAACGGCACCCCGCTCGACAGCCGCTTCACCAACGTGGCATGGGAGGCGCGCAAGGCAGGCTACGACCCGACCCTGTTCGGCTATACCGACACCAGCCTGGACCCGCGCACCCGCAATGCCGACGACCCGGCGCTGAAGACCTATGAGGGCGTGCTGCCGGGATTCACCGTCGGCATGCAGCTGCCCGATCACATGGCGCCCTGGGTCGCGGACCTGAAGGCGCGCGGCTATGACCTGCCCAATGGTCGCTGGGATGTCTACAAGCCGCGCCCGGGCTTCGAGAAGCCGGCCGATCGCGGCCACACCTTCATCCCCACCATGTTCACGGCGGATGAGAGCGAGACCACCTTCATGGCCGACACGGTCATGCGCTGGCTCTCGGTGCGGCGCGACCAGAACTGGTTCGTGCATTGCGTGTTCCTGCGTCCGCATCCGCCGATCATCGCACCGGAGCCCTACAACGCCATGTACGACCCGGCCCAGGTGCCGATGGTCAATCGCAAGACGACGCCGGAAGAGGAGGCGCAGCAGCATCCGCTGCTGAAGGTGAAGCTCGAGTCCTTCGACGGCCGCACCGGCTATGACGAGCACAACCCCAACAACCTGGTGCGGATGCCGGAACTGGAACTGCGGCAGATGCGGGCGACTTACTACGGCATGATCACCCAGGTGGACGACCAGATCGGCCGGCTCATCGCCTATCTCAAGGAGAGCGGCGAATACGAGGACACGCTGATCGTGCTCACCTGCGATCACGGCGAGATGGGCGGCGACCATTATTGCTGGGGCAAGGAGGTCTATTTCGAGCAGAGCTTCCACATTCCCCTCATCATCCGCGACCCGCGGCGTCTCGCGGACAAGGGGCGCGGCACCCGCATCGACCGCTTCACCGAATCGGTCGACATCCTGCCGACCATCCTCGACTGGCTCGGTCGGCCGATCCCGGACCAGTGCGACGGCCGTTCGCTGCTGCCCTTCCTGGAAGGCGCCCCGCCGCCGGATTGGCGCAAGGAAGTGCACTATGAGCTCGATTTCCGCTTCTCCTACACCTCGCCCGGTTTCGACGGCGAAACCGCGCTCGGCCTGCACCCGGACGAGTGCTACCTGACCGCGATCCGCGACGAGGACTACAAATATGTCCATTTCGTCAACCTGCCACCGCTGCTCTTCGACATGCGCAAAGACCCGCATGAGATGAACAACCTGGCCGCGGATCCGGAATACCGCGACGTGCTGCTGGCCTATGCGCAGAAGATGCTGTCCTGGCGCATGCGCCACGTCGACCGTACTCTGGTCAACCTGCATCTGACCGACCGCGGCGTCCTGGACGGCCGACAGCGCCATCTGCGAGGCCA
>JAEUKU010000014.1 GCA_016794075.1 Rhodospirillaceae bacterium | reverse complement strand
CGCGATGATGATCGGCACCTTCGCCGCCTTGGCGTGGCGGATGGCTTCGATCGTCTGCGGCATGATGCCGTCATCGGCCGCCACCACCAGCACGACGATGTCGGTGACGTTGGCGCCGCGGGCGCGCATCTCGGAGAAGGCGGCGTGGCCCGGCGTGTCGATGAAGGTGATCTTGCCGCCGTTGTCCAGCTGCACCTGGTAGGCGCCGATATGCTGGGTGATGCCGCCGGCCTCGTGCGCGGCAACGTCGGTTTGCCGCAACGCATCAAGCAATGAGGTCTTGCCGTGGTCGACATGGCCCATGATGGTGACGATCGGCGGGCGGGAGAGCAGATGCTCGTCCACGTCGACCTCGCCCAGCAGGCCGGTTTCCACGTCGCTTTCGGAGACGCGGCGCATCTTGTGGCCGAACTCGGTGATGATGAGTTCCGCGGTGTCGGCGTCGATCACCTGGTTGATGGTCGCCATCACGCCCATCTTCATGAGCGACTTGATCACGTCGGCGCCGCGCTCGGCCATGCGGTTGGCGAGCTCCTGCACGGTGATGGTTTCGGGCAGAACGACATCGCGCACGATCTTGGCCTGTGGTTGTTGTGCGCCCATGAGATGGCGCTTTTCTTTTTCACGCGCGCGCTTGACCGCGGCGAGGGAACGCATGCGCGCACCCTCTTCGTCCGACAGGGCCTGGCTCACGGACAGCTTGCCCATGCGGCGCTTCGGCTCGTCGCGGCGGGCGGTCGGCGCCGGCTTGACCGCGGCGCGGCCGGCCGCACGGCGGCGGGCGGCACTCTCATCCTCTTCCTCGGCCGCGGCGCCCGGCACCGGCTTGTGCATGTGGGCTCGCATCGAGCCCGGCGCGGCGACGCCGGCCTTGGCCGCCGGCTTGGCCGCCTCTTCAGCTTCCGCGACGGCGGGCTTCGCGGCTTCTTCCTTCGCCCTGCGGGCAGCCTCGGCGCGCTGGCGCTCTTCCTCGGCCAGGCGCAGGGCCTCGGCGCGCTGCAGCTCGGCGCGCTCGGCTGCGGCCTGCTGGGCTCGCACTTCCTCGACCTTGCGGACGTCCTCGTCCTTCAGCGCCTGCTCCAGCGCCTTCTGGCGCTGCGCCCGCTCATGCGCGGTCAAGGCGTGATGGTCGGCGGCCTCCTGCGCGGCGGCTTCCGCCGCGGCATGCAGCTTCGCGTCGGCCTCGCTGACGGCTTCCATCTTGCCGCCGGCGCCGGGGGCGAAGGTGCGCTTCTTCTTCACCTCGACCGCGACGGTCTTGGACCGGCCATGCGGGAAGCTCTGCTTCACCTGGCCGCCATCGACCGTCTTCTTCAGCTCGAGCTTGCCCGAGGAAGAGAGCTTCAGCGGCTTGCGGGTCGGCGTTTCCGGCGTATCCGTCGTATCGGTCATGTTCTCTCGGTTCGTTCCGTCAGTTCAACTCGGTCTTCGCATCGATGGCCTGCATCGCGCCCACCTGCAATCCGCCCGCCTGCAATCCGCCCACCTGCAATCCACTGAGGCGGCGGCAAGCGGCGATAATACGGTCTGCGATGCCGCTCGGCGCGACTGCGGCGTGGACGGCGTGCTCGCGGCCCAGGGCCTGGGCCAGTTCCGCCGCCGTCAAGGGCGCCACTATCTCTACCCCAGAACCGGCCCCGGTTCTAGAAGCCAGCCGCGCCAGCTTGCCGCGTCCGTCCTCCGCCCCGTCGCTGGCGGCGATCAGCACCCGCACCTTGCCCGCCTCGAGGGCGATCTGCACCTTCTCGAAGCCGGCGCGCAGCTGGCCCGACTTGCGGGCCAGCCCGATCAGCTCGGCCACTTCGCGCCTGGCCAGCTCCGCCACCCGTTCGACCAGGTCGGCCGGCACCTTGGCCGATTGGCGGGCGGCCTTGGCGAAGGCGTTCCGCTTCGCCGCCTCGGCCAGGACGGCGCGATCGGCGGTGACCCACAGGCCACGGCCGGGCAGCTTTCCCTTCAAATCAGGCACCACCCGGCCTTCCGGGTCGAGCACGAAGCGGATCATCGCCGCCTTCTCCAGCGCCTGGCGCGTGACGATGCAGCGCCGCAGGTTCGGTGCGGCCAAGGCCGCCTCCTCCCCCGCGACATCCGTCGGCTCAGCCATGGCGCTGTCGATCAGCAAGCCTGCAGCTCCTACTTCTTCTCGTCCGCGAACCAATGGGCGCGCGCCGCCATGATGATGGAATTGGCGTCCTCCAGGCTCATCTCGAAGCCCTTCAGGATGCCGTCCTTCTCGTCGGTCAGCTCATCGGCGGCGAGGTCGGCGAGGTCGTCGAGCGTCTTCACGCCGGCCTCGCCCAGCGCCACCAGCATGGCCGGGGTCAGGCCGTCGATCTCGGCGACCGCGTCCTCGACGCCCAGTTCCTTGCGCTTGGCGGTCAGGCGCTCGGTCTCGGCCTCCAGCCAGGATTGGGCGCGGGCCTTCAGCTCCGTCGCCACGTCCTCGTCGAAGCCCTCGATCGAGGTTAGCTCCTCGGTCGGGACCAGCGCCACTTCCTCGACGCTGGTGAAGCCCTCGGTCACCAGCAGATGCGCGATGACGTCGTCGACGTCGAGCGCGTCCATGAACATCTGCGAGCGGGTGCGGAACTCTTCCTGGCGGCGCTCGGATTCCTGCGCCTCGGTCAGGATGTCGATCTCGAAGCCGGTGAGCTGGGAAGCGAGGCGCACGTTCTGGCCGCGGCGGCCGATCGCCAGGGATAGCTGGTCATCCGGCACCACGACTTCAATACGGCCCGAATCCTCGTCGAGCACGACCTTGGAGACTTCGGCCGGGGCCAGCGCGTTGACCACGAAGGTGGCCGGGTCGGGCGACCAGGGGATGATGTCGATCTTCTCGCCCTGCAGCTCCTGCACCACGGCCTGGACGCGGCTGCCGCGCATGCCGACGCAGGCGCCGACCGGATCGATGCCGCTGTCGCGCGACACCACGCCGATCTTGGCGCGGCTGCCCGGGTCGCGGGCCACGGCCTTGATCTCGATGATGCCGTCATAGATCTCCGGCACTTCCTGGGCGAACAGCTTGGACATGAACAAGGGATGCGTGCGGGACAGGAAGATCTGCGGGCCACGCGGCTCCTCGCGCACGTCCATGATGAGCGCGCGGACGCGGTCGCCGTTGCGGAAGGTCTCGCGCGGCAGCAGCTCGTCG
>JAEUKU010000159.1 GCA_016794075.1 Rhodospirillaceae bacterium | reverse complement strand
TCGCCGTTGCCGTTCAGCGAGCGCATGATGTCCGCCATGCTCTCGCCGGCGCCGGTGGCGTTGAGGTTCAGCGACAATGGGCCCTTCACCTGGTTGCCGGCGATGCCGCCGCCCAGCACCTCGCCGAACTGGATCTGCTGGATCTTCGCCTTGGCGTCGAGCTTCGGCGTGGAGCTGGCGTCGAGCTTGCTGCCACTGGCATCGAAGCTGCCGCCATAGATCCTGCCGCTCAGCGTCTGCATGTCGAGCACGCCGTTGCGCAGCGTGATCTTGGCGACCAGGTCATCAATCTGCTGGTCGGGCATGACCAGGGATTGCGCGGTGAAGTCGATATCGGCGTCCTGCGCGCGCAAGGCCGAGACGTCGAGCGGCTCCTCCGACCAGGGCGAGCCGCCCTTTCCGCCACCGCCACCACCGCCTTGCGCTGCGCCGCCTTCACCGCCGCCCATGAAGGGCGTCAGATTGACGGTACCGCCGGAGAGATTGGCCTTCACGAAGGGCTTGGCGCCGGTCGCATCGTAGTCGGCGGCGCCGCTGATGGTGGAATTGCCCCAGGCGGCGCTGAGATCGGAGACGCTCGCCTTCTGCGTGCTGCCCACCGCCTTCAGCGAGACCTTGAGCGGCCCGGCCTGGACGCCGGAGCTCTGCATGTCCGCCATCTTCAAGAGCTGGGTGAATTCCGGGTGGTCCGCCGCCAAAGTGATGTTGAAGCCGATCGGCGGCGGGTTGTTCGGATCGCTGCCCTTCGGCATCTGCACGTCGCCGGCGACCTTGGCCTTGCCGCCCAGCCCGTCGAGGCTGAGGTCAAGCGCCATGTCCTCGGCGCTGCCCTTCAGGGTGCCGGCGATGCCGAGCTTGCCGACCGATTGCGCTTTCGGTCCGGCGAGGCCGGCCAGCCGCAGCAGCGGCGCCGGCTTGTCGGCGGTGAGGTTCAGGTTGGTGTCGATCTGCGGCGTGCCCGAAAGGCCGGTGACGTTGCCCTTCAGCGTGCCCTTGCCGCCGACGCCGGCCATGGACAAGGCGACGTCATAGGTGAGGTCGTCGGCGCCGCTTTGCGCCTGGCCGGAGAAGCTGACCGCACCGACCTGCTGGGCCGCATCCGCCGGCATGCCGGCGAGCCCTGCCAGCGGGGCGAGATCCTTGGCCTTGATGTCGAAGGTCGAGTTGATCTTGGGGATGCCGGCGCCGATGCCGCTGGCGGTGCCTTTGGCTGCCGCCTGGAACCCGATGCCGGCCATCCCCGCATTGACGTCATAGCTGAGGTCGGTCGGCCTGCCGGCGGCATTGCCCTTCAGCGTCAGCGCGCCGAACTTGCCCTGCGGCTGCGCGCCCATGCCGGCCATCTGCAGCACCTTGCCGGCATCCTTGGCGGTGATGTCGAAATTGGCGTCGAATTTCGGATCGCCGGTCAGCTCGGTGACCTTGGCGGCGATGTTCGCCTTGCCGCCCTGGAAATCCTTCACGCTCAATTCGGTCACGTCGAGCGTACCGCCGGCGATCGTCGCGATCAGGCGCAGGCCGCTGATCTGCTGCTCGTTGAGGGTGAGCGATCCGGCGCGCAGATCGACATTGGCGCTGTACTCGGCGAGCGGCGCCAGGGCCTTCAGTGGATTGCCGCCGGCCTCCTTCTTTGCGCCTGCTTCGGCGGGCTCCGCCGCGCCTTCCTTGGCGGCCGGCATATAGCCGTCGAGGTTGAGCTTGTCGATGGAAAGCCCGATGCCGAGCCCCATCTGCTTGCGCTGGCCGTCCGGCAGGGCGACGACGATGCCGCCGGCGATCTTCGACTGGTCGAGCGTGGCGCTGAGATCGCCGAGCTCCGCCTGCGCCGGGTTGTAGCCAACCCGGGTGGTGAGCGCGAGCTGCCGCAGGCGGTCCTCCGGCACGTCCTTCACCGCGCCGGGCGCGAAGGCCTCGATCAGCTGGCGCAGATTGGTGGAATCGGCCTTCAGCGCGCCGGCAAAGTTCGGCTGGCCGTCCTTGGCGGTCAGCGCGCCGCTGAGGTCGACGCTGGTGCCGCCGGGCAGCTTGGCCGAGGCGGTCTTGATGGTGAGCTCGGCATTGGCGAGCTCGGCCGACAGCTTCGCATCGTCGATCGCCTGGCCCTGGTAGACGATCTGCTGCACCGTGACATCGGCGCCCGCGGTGACATCGGCCGGCAGGCTGAACGCGGCGTCCGGCGCGGCGGCGCCGCTCGCCGGTTCGGCCGGCGCGGCTTCGCCCCCGGCGCCCGCCGCCGGCATCAACTGGTCGAGATCGAGCCGGCCGATGGCGATGTTCGCCTGCACCTTGGGCGCCGCCGCGTAATCGGCCGTCACGCCGGCCTTGGCCGTCAGGTCGCCGAGATTGGCAGTGAAATTCTCCAGGGCGGCGTTGGTCTTGCCGGCCTTCACGTCTCCATCGATGGCGAAGGCCTGGCCGAGCAGGGGCGGCAGGCCTTGCGCCGACCCACCCGGCAGGCTGGCCAGCAGCTTCGTCACGCTGTCGCCCTTGCCGGTCAGCTTTCCGGCGACGATCGACTTGCTCGCATCCTCGACCGCGGCCACGTCGACATTGCCGACAAAGCCGAGCGTCGCATTGGCATCGGTCAGGGTGAAGCTGAGGTCGAGCGGCATCGGCTGCGCCGGGTCGAGCGCGCCGGTCTTGACGCGGAAGCCGACCGGGATGTTGACGACGGTGGCGCCGCCTTCGGCCTGGAACGGGCCGTTCAGGCTGTCCAGCGCCAGGTCGATGTTGAGATTCTCCACCTTCTGCTCGGTGCCGGCCGCGAGGTCGCGATAGATCAGCGTGCCGCCCTCGATGGAGGCGCTCTTGATCACCACGGCCATCTCGCCGCCCGCTTCTGGCGCCGCGCTCGGCTCGGGCGTCACGCCGGCCTCGGGCGCCTCCGCCTCGGGCGCGATCTGCCAGTTGCCGCTGCCGTCCGTCAGCTTCTCGAAGATGAAGGTGGGCTTGTCGAGGACCACCTCCTCGACCTCGACCTTGCCGGAGAGGAGCGGCATCAAGGCGACCTTCACCTTGGCGGAGTCGAGGGTCGCCATGTCCGGTGCCGAGCCGCCCGGCGCGTTGCCGAAGCGGATGCCGGAGACGGTGACGGCCGGCGCCGGCAGGATCGAGAGCGAGATGTCGCCGTCGATGGCGAGGTCGCGTCCGGTCGCCTTTTTGGCCTGGGCGGCGATCTCCGCCTTGTAGTCGTTGAGATCGATGAAGAACGGCACCACCACCGCCGCGACGATGACGAGGCCGAGAAGGCCGCCGATGACGTAGAGTACTTTTTTCATGTCGTCCCCGCTGTGCCGTCTTGCCGCAGCTTGCGGCTGATCGCGGCGGTTTTACTTGCCCGGAACCGGCCCGGCCTTATTATCACTGGCAGGCAAAATGCACCGCAAGGCTTACGTTGTCGCTGGCGGTGATATTTCTGCGAGGCCGATCCGGCAGAGGAGCGCCCTCCCATGGCTGATATCGTCAACCTGAACCAGGTCCGCAAGGCCAAGGCCCGCGACGCGGAGAAGCACCAGGCGGAGCAGAATCGCGCCAAATTCGGCCGCAGCAAGGCGGAAAAGCAAGTCGTCCACCGGCTCGAGACCAAGGCCGAGCGCAGTCTGGACGCGCATCGGCGCGAGCACACCAGCGAGCCGGGCGACGATAAGTAGCGGTTATCCCCCGCTAAAGTTCCGCCGCCCAGCCCGGAAGCCCGTCAGGCCCGGAAGATCTTGCCCGGATTCATCCGGTTCTCCGGATCGAGGGTCTGCTTGATCAGGCGCATCAGGCCGACCGCCTCGCCGTGCTCGCGCTCCAGGAAACCGATCTTGCCGAAGCCGATGCCGTGTTCGCCGGTGCAGGTGCCGCCCATTTTGAGCGCCCGCTCGACCAGGCGGTTGTTGAACGCCTCCGCCTTGCGCAGATCTTCCGGATCGTCCGGATGCACCAGAATCGAGGTGTGGAAATTGCCGTCGCCGACATGGCCGACGATGGGGGCGATGATGCCGCTCGCCTCGATGTCGCGCTTGGTCTCGACGATGCATTCGGTGAGGCGCGAGATCGGCACGCAGACATCGGTCGGCCAGCCGCGCGAGCCGGGCTTCAGCGCCAGACCGGCGTAATAGGCGTCGTGGCGCGCCTGCCAGAGCTGGCTGCGCTCCTCCGGCTTCACGCTCCAGCGGAACTCGCCGCCGCCATGATCCGCGGCGATGGCCTTCACCTGCTCCGATTGCTCGGCGACGCCGCGCTCGGAACCGTGGAACTCGATGAACAAGGTCGGCCGCTCGGCATAATCCAGCTTCGAGTAGCGGTTCACGGCACCCATCTGCACCTCGTCCAGCAGCTCGATGCGCGCGACCGGGATGCCGGACTGGATCACCTGGATGACAGTGTCGACCGCGTCGCCGATGCTCGGGAACGAGGTGACCGCCGCCGCAATCGCCTCGGGTATGCCGTAGAGGCGGAGCCGAATCTCGGTGATCACGCCCAGGGTGCCCTCGGAGCCGACAAACAGCCGGGTCAGATCGTAACCCGCCGCCGATTTGCGCGCCCGGCCGCCGGTCTTGATGATGCGTCCGTCGGCGGTGACGATCGTGAGCCCGAGCACGTTCTCGCGCATGGTGCCGTAGCGCACGGCGTTGGTGCCGCTGGCCCTGGTCGCGGTCATGCCGCCGAGCGTGGCGTCGGCGCCGGGATCGATGGGGAAGAACAGGCCCTGGTCGCGCAAATGGTTGTTGAGCTGCTTGCGGGTGACGCCGGCCTCAACCAGCACGTCGAGATCGGCGGCATTCACCTCCACCACCCGGTTCATGCGCCCCATGTCGATTGAAATGCCGCCTTCCAGCGCCGCGACATGGCCCTCGAGCGAGGTGCCGACGCCGAAGGGGATGACCGGCGCGCCATGCTTGCGGGCGAGGCGCATGATCGCGGCGACCTCCTCGGTCGATTGCGGGAAGACCACGGCATCGGGCGCATGCGCCTCGTGATAGCTCTCGTCATGGCCATGGCGTTCGAGAATGCCGGGGTTGACGCTGCAGCGCTCGCCCAGCAATTCCTGCAGGGCCGCGATCAGCGGGGCCGCGTCGAATCTCGGTTTCTGGACGTTGGCGATGGCCATGTCGATCACTCCGCTGCTTTGCGCTGGGTTGCGGCGCCGTAGCCGCCGCCGCCAGGCGTCTCGATGATAAAGCAATCGCCGGGCCGCATGTCGATGCGATCGGTGCCCTGCAAGTCGACGATCGTGCCGTCGGCGCGCTCCACCCGGTTGCGGCCGAGCGCGCCGGGTTCGCCGCCTTCCAGCCCGTAGGGGGCGATGCGGCGATGTCCCGAAAGAATGGCCGCCGTCATCGCCTCGCGGAAGCGGATGCGGCGCACCACGCCGTCGCCGCCCTTGAACCGGCCCTTGCCGCCACTGCCCCGCCGGATCCTGAATTCCTCGACCAGGACCGGGAAGCGGAATTCCAGAACCTCCGGATCGGTCAGGCGCGAATTGGTCATATGGGTCTGCACCGCGTCGGTGCCGTCGAAGCCCGGCCCGGCGCCGGAGCCGCCGGCCACCGTCTCGTAATACTGGTGGCGGTCGTTGCCGAAGGTGAAGTTGTTCATCGTGCCCTGCGCCGCCGCCATCACCTTCATCGCACCGTAGAGCGCGTCGGTGATGCATTGCGAGGTCTCGACATTGCCGGCGACCACCGCGGCCGGATAGACCGGCCGCAGCATGCAGCCCTCCGGGATCACGATGTCGAGCGGCTCAAGGCAGCCGGCATTCATCGGGATCTCGTCGTCGATCATGGTGCGGAAGACGTAGAGCACGGCGGCCTTGGCCACCGCCGAGGGGGCGTTGAAGTTGTTGGTCCGCTGCGGGCTGGTGCCGGTGAAGTCGATCTTCGCCCGCCGCGCCGCATGGTCCACCGTGACGGTGACGGCGATCTTCGCGCCGTCATCCATCTCGTAGACGAAATGCCCGTCGCTCAGGCGGTCGATGACGCGGCGCACCTGCTCCGCCGCATTGTCCTTCACATGGCCCATATAAGCGTGCACGACGTCGAGGCCGAATTGCTGCACCATGCGGCGCAGCTCCTGCACCCCGCGCTCGTTCGCCGCCACTTGCGCCTTGAGGTCAGCGACGTTCTGCTCGGCGTTGCGCACCGGATAGCGGCCGCTCGCCAGCAGCGCGCGCAGTTCCGCCTCGCGGAAAGCGCCGCGATCGACCAGCTTGAAATTGTCGATCAGCACGCCCTCCTCCGCCACCTCGCGGCTGTCGGGCGGCATGGAGCCGGGCGTGATGCCGCCGATATCGGCATGGTGGCCGCGGCTGGCGACATAGAACAGGATGTTCCTGCCCGCATCGTCGAAGACCGGGGTGATGACGGTGACGTCGGGCAGATGCGTGCCGCCATTGTAGGGCGCGTTCAGCACATAGACGTCACCGGCATTGATCCTGTCCGCATTGGCGCGGATCACCGTCTCCACCGATTCGCCCATCGAGCCGAGATGCACCGGCATGTGCGGGGCGTTGGCGATAAGCTGGCCCTGCTGGTCGAACAGCGCGCAGGAGAAATCCAGCCGCTCCTTGATGTTGACCGAGTAGCTGGTCTTTTCCAGCGTCGAGCCCATCTGCTCGGCGATCGACATGAACAGGTTGTTGAAGATCTCCAGCATCACCGGATCGACGCTGGTGCC
>JAEUKU010000100.1 GCA_016794075.1 Rhodospirillaceae bacterium | reverse complement strand
AGCCGCGGGTCGGCGGCGAAGGCGTCGCGGCCGAAATCGAGGCTGAGCTTGGGGAAGTCGCGCAGGGCCTGGATTCCGGCGGCGCTGAGGCGCAGGCGCCAGCTCTGGCGTTCGAGCGGCGCCTCGCTCCGGAAGGCGCGGCAGGTGAGCAGCGCCAAGTTCAGGCGGTGCTCCGGATCGCGCACCGAGGCGTAGCGGATCAGTTCGACGCCCGCGCCGCGAGCGCTGTCCGCCAGCGCCTGGCAGGGCGCGTATCCGGTGGGGTGCATCCAGTCGCGGCGGCGCCGCGCGAGGGGCGGCCGGGTCAGGTCGAGCACCTTGGCGCTGCCATAGCGCACGCTGAAGGCGGTGTGCTCGCTGGCATTCATCGGGAACGGCGTCGCCGGCGATTCGGCGAAGAACAGCAGGCGATGAAAGGCGGTCTCGGCGATCGCCGTCTCCACCTGCGCCGCGGCATAGAACACGCCGGGCGTCATGCCGGCGCGGCGGAAGCGCGAGCCGATGGGATAGGGCCGGTAGCGGAACGGCGTGAACAGCAGGTAGTCGAGGCCCCGGCATTCCGGCGGCAGGCTCGGCTTGGTCGCCTCGATCAGCTGCTCCAGGCGCGCCTGCTCGGCCAGCGTGTCGACCAGCGGCAAAGTGGAGACATGGTGCTGCCCCTCGACCACGCGCCAGCAGGTGCCGGAGCCGGGCCGGGCCAGCGCAGCCAGGCGGGCCGCTCGGCGAGGCAAAGGGCTCTCAGACCGGCGCGCGGCGGGCATCGAGATAGGCGATGGTGTCCATCAGGCCGGCGATGCTGGCGATGCGGGCAAGCGGCACGCCGCCCAGCGCCGTGTTCTCCGCCCGCAGCCAGACGCGCGCCACCTGGGCGTCGCCGCCGGCGATGGAATCGAGCGAGCGATAGAGCCGCACGAAGAGCAGCGCGAGCTCGAAGCTCTTCTGCTCCGGCGCCAGGCTGAGCGCGCCGCGGCTCATCCGCGACACGCTCGCCTCGGAGAGGCCGAGGATCTTCGCCAGATCCTTGTTGGCGAGGCCGAGCCGCTCCGCCGCGCGCAGCAGCGCCTTGGTCACCAGCGCGCCGTCGGAGCGCGGGTCGGAGGCCGGAATCGGGGGATGCAGCTTGGCTTTCATCTGAAAGAGATATATAGAAGACTTTCCTCAGAAATACAAGGCGTCACGCCTTTGCCGAGTTCGCCATCGCGTGCCATGCTGTGCGGCATGGCCGCCACCCACGCGATCGCGATCAACCGCGCGCCGGTGCTCACCTTGTGGGCCGCCGTGGTGGCGGAACGGCTCGGCTTCGACCGCGACGAGGCGCTGACCCTGGGGCGCGCGGTGGCCGGGCTCAACGCCCATGCCAAGGGCGTGCGCCTCGGCCTGTTCGAGCCGACGCCGCAGCAGGTGCGCCAGGCGCGGGAGGCGGCGCGGGCGGGAACCGCCATTCATGTCAACCTGCTCGGCCGCGCCGTGCCGGCGGTGCATACCGAGGACGGCATCCGCGCGCTGGAGAAGGAGAAGCCGTGCAAGCCGGAGAGCGTCGAGCGGTATCTGCAGGGCAAGTTCGGCGACGCGCTCGACGATGCGCGCGCGGCGATGGCCGTGCTGGCGAAAGCGCTGCCGCCGGCGCGGCTCGCGGCCGAGGCCTTCCATCTCTATGAGGAGTTCCGCCCGGCGATCCCGGCCGGCGCCCAGGGCTGGGGCGCCAAGGGGACGCTCGATCTCGAGCGGATCCGCAAGCTGGCGAAGGGGTAGAGCAAGATGCGATTGGATTGCATCGCATCTTGCTCTCTCAGCGCTTGATTGGTCGCATTTTCTGCGCCGAACCGGTGTCCACTTCGGCGGAAAATGCTCCAGCGCGGCCGCTCAATCGGCGCGGATCACGCCGCCCGCGCTGGTGGTGACGGTCAGCTCGAGCTCCTCCAGCCATTGCCGCGCGGTGGCGGCGTCAATGGTGGCGCCCGGCGCCAGGTTGCGGCAATAAGCGCCGACCAGCGTGCCCTGGCGCGGGGCCGGGTCGGTGGTAAAGACGGCGCAGTGCCGGCGGATGTCGCCGCGATGCAGGCGGCCATCGGCCCTGGTCTCCGGCTTCTGCGGGTCGGGCGCCAGAACGGCGCGCTCGCTCATCACCAGCCAGAACACGTCGCGGTCCCAGATGATCTCGGCCCGGCCGCCGTGATCCAGCGTCTGCTCGGCCGGGTCGCCGGAGCTGTCGTCGCCGGCGAAATCCAGCATCTCCTGCGGATGCTGGCGATAGGGCAGGCGCAGATCCTCGATGAAGCCCAGATGCAGCTCGCGCCCCGCGGCATCGCGCGGCCACAGGATCGACCAGGCCTTGTGGCCCTTGTAGTCGCGGGTGGCGATCTCGGGATCGCTGTCGACCGCGTCGGCGGCGATGGCGACGGGCAGGATCTGGCCGGCGGCGGAGGCCGCCCGGGCCGACGGCATGGCCAGGAGAACGGCGACGAGGATGGCCGGAAGCCAAGATCGCAGGTCGCGGGCGGAACTCATGCAGCGTCTCGAAAAGGTGCGATGCGACGCTCAGTATAGCGTCGCGCGCCAGCCGGCGCGACGCGTTTGGTCGGCGGCCGGCCCCCGCGCTATCCTGCGCCACTTCGGGATGGAGGAAAGGCCATGCGCGCGCTGCCGTTGTCGAGGGTCTACCAGCTGATCGAACCCGGGCCGGTGGTGCTGCTCAGCACCGCGCGCAAGACGCGCAGCGGCGCCAGGCCCAACGTGATGACCATGTCCTGGCACATGATGGTGGAGTTCGAGCCGCCGCTCATCGCGTGCCTCGTCTCCGGTGCCAATCACAGCTTCGCGGCGCTCGACAAGACCGGCGAATGCGTCATCGCCATCCCGGCCCGCAAGATGGCGAAACAGGTGGTCGCCATCGGCAATTCGAGCGGCGCGGAGATCGACAAGTTCACCGCCTTCGACCTGACGGCGCGGCCGGCGAAAAAGGTCGCGGCCCCCTCATTGCCGAATGCTTCGCCAATCTGGAATGCCGGGTTGCCGACCGGGCGCTGGTCAGGCGCTACAACCTTTTCATCCTCGAAGCGGTGCAGGCCTGGATCGATCCCAAGCAGAAGACGGCGAAAACCATCCACCACCAGGGCTATGGCCGCTTCGCGGTCGACGGGCCGGTGCTGCAGCTTGATTCGCGCATGCGCTGATGCGCGGGCCGCGGCGGCAGGCGGGCCGCATAGGCCGGAAGTGGTAGGCGGGGGCGAAACACCGGGCGATGCTGGCCCGCGCCGGGGCGCCCGGCTATAGTGCCCGCTTTGCCGGGTCAGGCGACAGCGGAACATGGCGCGCGTGCGGTTCGACCAGATCACTTCGGCGCGGGTGCGCCATTTCGATGCCTATTGGCGCAGCAAATGGATCGACGGCCGCATACCGGGCCGCGGCGCCATCGACCCGGCGGAAATCCGCGACATCCTGCCCTATCTGATCATCGCGGAGATCGAGCGGAACCCGTTCCGCGTGCGCTACCGCCTGTGCGGCACGATGGTGCAGCAATACGACGAGGAGCTGACCGGCCGCTACCTCGACGAGCTCGGCCGCATCAGCGATGCGGACAGGGCGGAAGTCATCGACGCCTATCGCCACGCCGTGGAGGAGGGCACGCCGCAATTTGGCATGCACGAATTCTCCGCCCGCGGCATCGACCTGCCGCTGGCGGTGCAGGCGGGCGTCTGGCCCCTGCGCAATGCGGGCGGCGTGATCGACCAATGCGTGGCGGTCGAGGATTACCTCAATCTCTGAGCCGGCCGGCCGGCCCGCCGCGCCACCGTGCCGCCACGATTGTCGCCAGGGTCCGCGCGGCCTAAGATCGCTGCCGTCCACAGGAGGGATGGTCATGGCCGGGCATGTCTTGCGATACCTGCGCCGCGCGCGGATCGCGGCGGCATTGGTCCTCCCCATCGCCGGCGCCGGGGCGCTGCTCGGCGTCTTCGCCGCGCCGGCCTGGGCCGGCTGCAAGGATCACCCCGGCCCCGGCGTCGACTGGACCGGCTGCCAGAAGACCAAGCTCATCCTGAAGGACGAGGATTTGCAGGGCGCCAACCTCACCCGCGCCGATCTCAGCATGACCGATCTCAGCGGCGCCGATCTTGGCGGCGCCATCCTCGTCGAGGCCACGCTGTCACGCACGCGGCTCACCGGCGCCAAGCTCGCCGGTGCCGACCTCACCAAGGCCATGCTCGATCGCGCGGTGCTGGCCAAGGCCGATCTCGGCAACGCGAGGGCCGAGAAGGCGGAGCTCGACCGCGCCGATCTCAGCAACGCCAATCTCGCCGGCGCCAATCTCGCCAAGTCGGAACTGAGCCGCGCGCATCTGGGCGGGGCCGACCTCAGCGGCGCCAGTCTCGCGCGCGCCTATCTGGCGCGCGCCGACCTCAAAGGCGCCAAG
>JAEUKU010000415.1 GCA_016794075.1 Rhodospirillaceae bacterium | reverse complement strand
CGCTATCTGTGGATCGCCTGCCTCGCCGGCGCGCTCGCCAGCTTCGGCGGCTTCGCCCTCGCCTGGGGCGCGCGGCGGCCGGAACGCTGGTCGCTGCTGTCAGCGGTCGGCGGTGCCGCCGCGCTGGCGCTCGCCTACTGGCGGCTGCGTGACGTCGATCTATTGCTGCCCTGGTCGATCCTCTGCCTCATCCTTGCCGCCCTGCATCTTGGCTTCGCCCAGCGGCTTCGGCGCTGGCGCTTCGAGATCATCGGCTATCGCCGCGCCTTCGGCGTGCATGTGCTGGCCTGCGCCGGCTTCATCGCCGCCGCGGTGCCGCTGTGGGTCGAGCGCGAATGGCTGGCGGTGCTGTGGTCGCTGCTGTTGCCGCTGACCGCCTGGGTCGCCAACCGGAGCGAGGAGCCGTGGCTGCGGCGCGGCCTCTGGATCGGCGCGCCGGCGGTGCTGCTGGCGGTCCTGTTCTCCGGCTTCCCCGCCGGCGAGCGGCCGATCTTCAACTGGCTGGCCTATGGCCTCGGCGTGCCGATGCTGTGCTTCGCGGCGACCGCGTGGCTCGCGCGCCGGGCCAGCGATCTGCGCCTGATGCTGATGCTGCAGGCGGGCGCGCTGCTGCTGGGTTTCCTGCTGGTCACGCTGGAGATCCGCCACCTGTTCCACGGCGCTGCGTTCAAGAGCGCGCCGCTCGGCTTCGTCGAGGCGGCGACGCTGGTGTTGCTGTGGGGATTGCTCGCGCTCGCCACCTGGCGGCTGGCGCAGCGGCGGGGCGAGGGGCGGATCCGCTGGATCGCCTATGCGTTGGGCGCGCTCGCCGGGGCGATGACCGCCGGTTCGCTATGGCTGTTCGACAATCCGCTGCTGAATCCGGTGCCGGTCGCCGGCGCGCCCGTCCTCAACACGCTGCTCTACGCCTATGGCACCGGCTTCGTCCTGTTCCTGGGCATGGCGCAATTGGTGCACAATTCGAGGCTGGACGTGAAACTGCACCGGCCGGTCACCGGCCTGGCGGCGGCGATTGCGCTGGTCGACGGCTTCATCGGCGTCAGCGCCCTCAACCGCCATCTGTTCCAGGGCGAAATCATCGAGTTCGGCGTCCCCGGCAAGCTCATGAGCGATGCGGAGAGCTACGGCTATTCGCTGATCTGGCTGCTCTACGGTGGGTCGATCCTGGTGCTGGCGCTGTGGCGGCGGATTCCGGCGTTGCGCCACGCCGCGGCGGCCATCGTGCTGGTGGTGGTGCTGAAGGTGTTCCTGGTCGACGCCGCCGGGCTGACCGGGCTCTACCGCGTCGCCTCGTTCCTCGGCCTCGGCGTGACGCTGCTGGGTCTCGGCTGGCTCTATCAGCGCTATGTCCTGAAGCGCGCGGCGGAGTGAGGCAACGCCCATGAGAGCCGCCGCCATCGCCATCGTCCGCAACGCCGTCGACATCGCGCCGCTCACCGCCCTGCATCACTGGCTGCTCGGCTGCGAGCGGGTCTGGGTGATCGACAATGGCTCGACCGACGGCACCTACGAGGAGCTGCTGCAGCTGCAGTCGCGGGTCGCCGGGCTGCGCATCGATCGTGACGACGGCCCGTTTGATCAGGCGCGCATGACCAGCGACATGGCCAATGCGCTGCTGAACGAGGGCTTCCAGCTAATCGTGCCGTTCGACGCGGACGAATGCTGGAACCTCTCGTTGCCGGCGGTGGCGCGGTCGATGCGGAAGCGCAACGCCAACGTCATTTGCGCTCCGGTGGTGAACTACATCCAGTCGCGCGCCGTTCTGCAGGCGGCGCCCGGCGCCTGGCGCCATGCGACAAGGCGGGTGGAGCGCGCCTACAACCCTGACATGCACGCGGCCAACGTGATCGGCAACGGACGTGTCGCCTTCCTCGAGCGCGCGTTTCCGCGCAAGGTCCTGTTTGCCCCACCGCCCGGTGCGCGCGTCGCGGTCGTGAAAGGAAATCACCGGGTCGATTTCGAGGGCGCGTCGATCGCCAATCGCCGCACCTTCGCCTGCCTGCATCTGCCGCTGCGCGCGGCATCGGAGCTGGAGAAACGGGTGAACGACTACCGGGGGCGGCATAAGCCGTTCCGGCTCACGCCGAGCGCAGGCTGGCGCCTCGAATACTGGGCGGAGATGCTGGCTTCCGGCAATATCGGCCGCGAATGGGCGGCCAACAGCTATGATTCGGATGGCATGCTCGACGTCTTTGGCGTTCGCCGGCCGACGATTTCCGATATCAGCCTCGTGCGCCACCTGACGCGGGCCGAGCGTTGCAGGAAGGCGCTCGGGGTCCTGAACGCCCCGGCCTTGGCTGCGAAGCTGCGCTGGTTGTTCAAGGCGCGCCCGGCGGCGCTGAAGGTGCCGAAGAACATCGACGACTTCCCGGCCGGGACTTGAGCGGCCCTATTCCTCGACCCAGGCGACGCGCAGGATGTTGGTCGAGCCGGGGGTGCCGAAGGGCACGCCGGCGGTGATCACCAGCCGGTCGCCGACCTTGGCGATCTCCTGCTGGAGCGCGATGCGGCAGGCCTTGTCGACCATCTCGGAGAATCGCTTCACGTCGGCGGTCTTCACGCAATGGGCACCCCAGGCCATCGACAGGGCGCGCGCGGTCGCCATCGATGCGGTCAAGGTGAGGATCGGCACCTCGGGGCGCTCGCGCGCCACGCGCAGAACCGTGGAGCCGGACGTCGTATAGGTCACGATGGCGGCGACCGAGAGGGTATGCGCCACCTGCGCCGCGGCGGCGCTGATCGCGTCATTGCCGGTCGCCTGCGGGTCCGGATGCTGGGCGTCGAGGATGCGGCGATAGGCCGGGTCGCGCTCTACGCGGGTGATGATGCGGTCCATCATCGCCACCGCCTCGACCGGATACTGGCCGGAGGCGCTCTCGGCCGACAGCATGACCGCATCGGCGCCGTCATAGACGGCGGTCGCCACGTCGGAGGCCTCGGCGCGGGTCGGGGCCGGCGAATGCACCATGGAATCCAGCATCTGGGTGGCGACCACCACCGGCTTGCCGGATTTGCGCCCCGCCGCGATGATCTGCTTCTGGATCGCCGGCACGTCTTCCGGCGCCATCTCGACGCCGAGATCGCCGCGCGCCACCATCACCGCGTCGGAGAGGTCGACGATCTCCTCCAGGTGCTCGATGGCCGAGGGCTTCTCCAGCTTGGCGATCAGCTTGGCGCGGCCGCCGATCAGCTTGCGCAGCTCCGCCACGTCTTCCGGCCGTTGCACGAAGGACATCGCCACCCAGTCGACGCCGAGGTCGAGGCCGTAGCGCAGGTCGTTGCGGTCCTTCTTGGTGAGCGGCGAGAGCGGCAGCACCACGTCGGGCACGTTGACACCCTTGCGGTCGCTGAGCTTGCCGCCGACCACGATCTCGCATTCGGCGAAATCGTCGCCGAACTTCTTGACCCGGAGGCGCAGCTTGCCGTCGTCGAGCAGCAGATTGGTGCCGGTCTTGACGGCGGCGAAGATCTCGGGATGCGGCAGCTGCACGCGCCTGGCATCACCCTTGGAATCGTCGAGGTCGAAGCGGAAGGTGGCGCCGGTCTTCAGGTCGACGGCGCCATCTGCGAAGGCGCCGACGCGCAGCTTCGGGCCCTGCAGGTCCATCAGCACGCCGATCGGCCGGTCGGCCTTCTCCTCCACCGCGCGGATCGCCTCGTAGCGCGCCTTGTGGTCCTCATGCGCGCCGTGGCTGAAATTGAGCCGGAAGACATCGGCACCGGCATGGAACAGGGCGGAGATCTGCTCCGGCGTCGAGCTGGCCGGACCGAGGGTGGCGACGATCTTGGCTTTGCGCTGGCGTCTCATATGCTCGCTTTTTTCTTATCCCTGTGTCCGGACGACGATGGCGCGGAAGTCGTTGACGTTGGTCCGCGTCGGCCCGGTGACGATCAGGTCCCCTAGTCCAGAGAAGAAACCATACCCATCGTTGTTGGCAAGCATTGCCTTTGCGTTAAGGCCCTTGACCAAGCCGCGCGCCAGGCTGTCGGGTGTGAGAATCGCACCGGCGTTGTCCTCGGTGCCATCGATGCCGTCGGTGTCGCCGGCGATTGCCGAGATGCCCGGGTGCCCGTCCAGCGCCACGGCGAGGGCCAGCAGGAACTCGGCATTGCGCCCGCCGCGACCCTGGCCGCGCACGGTGACCGTGGTCTCGCCGCCCGAAATGATGACGGCCGGGGCAGGCAGGGGCTCGCCGTGCCGTGCCACCTGGCGGGCGATGCCGGCATGGATCAGGGCGACGTCGCGCGCCTCGCCCTCAAGGTCGCCCAGCACGATCGGTGTGACTCCCACAGACCTGGCCACAGCCGCCGCCGCCCGTAGCGCGGCCTGCGGCGTACCGATGATCTGGGTCTGGCAGCGCGCCAGCCGCGAATCGCCGGGCTTGGGCGTCTCGCTGGCCGGGTCGTTCAGGTGGCGCAGCACCGCTTCTGGCGGCGTGATGCCGTATTTGCGGATCACCGCCAATGCCTCTTCCCGGCTGGAGGGGTCGGCGACGGTGGGGCCGGAGCCGATCACCGAGGGATCGTCGCCCGGCACGTCGGAGATGAGCAGGCTCACCACCCGCGCCGGATGCGCGGCGGCCGCCAGCCGCCCGCCCTTGATGGCGGAGAGGTGCTTCCGCACGCAATTCATCTCGGCGATGTTGGCACCGGATTTCAGCAGCGCCTTGTTGACTGCCTGTTTGTCGGCCAGGGTCAGGCCCTCGCCCGGAATCGCCAGCAGGGCGGAGGCGCCGCCGGAAATCAGGCACAGCACCAGATCGTCCTTGGTCAGGCCCCGCGTGAGCGCCAGGATGCGCTTGGCCGCTTCCTGGCCCGCCGCGTCGGGCACCGGGTGCGCGGCCTCCACCACCTCGATATGCCGGCACGGCAGGCCGTG
This sequence comes from Rhodospirillaceae bacterium, assembly GCA_016794075.1. Lineage (GTDB taxonomy): Bacteria > Pseudomonadota > Alphaproteobacteria > Dongiales > Dongiaceae > Dongia_A. The sequence continues at coordinate 9,124 of JAEUKU010000415.1, read as the reverse complement.
GCCGTAGCGCGTCACCACCAGGCCGGTGAGGCCGGGAACGTGGTAGTGATCCTCCACCGCCTTGGCCATCGCCGCGGCGGCCTTGCCGGCACCGAGCACGATGGTGCGGCCCTTGGGCGGGGGCGGCAGATGCGCGGCCAGGATTTTCAACGGATCGACCGCGCCGATGGCGGCGGTGAACAGGCGCTGCAGCAATTCGCGGTCGTCGCGCAACATAGTCCCCTGATCTCTGCTCACGTCGTGACCGGCGCACTGTATGGAGCCGAGCGGGGCGGTCAAGTCACGGTTGCGACGGTTTCAGGCGGCTTCGCGCCCAGCGCGCGGCGCCGCGTCAGAGGCCGGGGCTCGCATCGACAATCACGGCGGCTTCTTCTATGCTGCCGCCCGGATCGCGACCATTCTCGCCCTGATGCAGGACGCCCAGCCGCCAAAGACCGCCGCCACCTTGCTCGGCCCGGAAGACCCGGCGCCGTTCGCCGTGGTCAATCCGCAGGGGCGCACCGATCTGCTGCTGTTCTGCGACCATGCCGGCCGCGCCTTTCCAGCCAGGCTCGGCACGCTGGGCCTGGGGCCGCGGGAACTCGACCAGCACATCGCCTGGGATATTGGCATCGCCGGTCTGGGTCGGCGGCTCAGCGCATCGCTCGATGCGCCCCTCTTCCTCACCGCCTATTCGCGGCTGGTGATCGATTGCAACAGGCATCTCGACGATCCGACCTCGATCCCGCAGGAAAGCGATCGCACGCCGGTTCCCGGCAATCGCGGCCTGACGCCGGACGAGCGGCGGTGCCGTCAGGCGGAGATTTTCGCGCCCTATCACACCGCCCTGTCGGCGCTGATCGCCAAGCGCCTGGCGGACGGCCATGTGCCGGTGATCGTCTCGCTGCATTCCTTCACGCCCGTGATGAACGGGTTCCAGCGGCCCTGGCATGTGGGCGTGCTGTGGAACCGCGATCCGCGCCTGGCCGTGCCGCTGATGCAGCGCCTGGCCGAGGAGCCCGACTTGGTGGTGGGCGACAATGAGCCCTATTCGGGGCGCGACGGCCACGGCTATTCGATCAAGGCGCATGCCGAGGCGTTGGGCCTGGCGCATGGGCTGCTGGAGATCCGCCAGGATCTGATCGCCGCCGAGGCGGGGCAGGAGCGCTGGGCGGCGATCTTGCATCGCGTGCTGAAGGATGTGCTCGGGCGACCGCTGCTGCACGAAATACGGAAGGGAGAGGGCGTCACGCCATGAAGGACCCGGCCTTCACCCTCGGGATCGAGGAGGAATACCTGCTGGTCGATCGCGACACCCGCGATCTCGCCACCAATCCGCCGCCCGAATTGTTCGACGCCGCCAAGGAGGCCCTGGGCGACCGGGTGACGCCGGAATTCCTGCGCTCGCAGATCGAGGTCGGCACCACGATCTGCGGCTCGCTGGACGAGGCGCGCCGGCAGCTGACGCAGTTCCGGACCACGATCGGCGAGCTGGCCGGGCGCTACAACCTGGCGCCGGTCGCCGCCTCGACCCACCCCTTTGCCGTGTGGACGCGGCAGCTGCACACCGACCGGGAGCGTTACAACATCCTGGCGCGCGACCTGCAGGCGCTGGGCCGCCGGCTGCTGATCTGCGGCATGCACGTGCATGTCGGGCTCGAAGACCCCGAGCTGCGCATCGACCTGATGAGCCAGGCGACCTATTTCCTGCCGCACCTGCTGGCGCTCTCCACCTCCTCGCCCTTCTGGCAGGGCGAGGAGACGGGCTTGAAGAGCTTCCGCCTCGCCGTGTTCGACGAATTGCCGCGCACCGGCCTGCCGGAGATCTTCGATTCCTGGGGCGAATACGAGCGCCACCTGAAGGTTCTGGTGAATGCCGGGCTGATCGAGGACGGCAGCAAATTGTGGTGGGATCTGCGGCCGAGCGCGCGCTTTCCAACCCTCGAGCTGCGCATTCCCGACGCCTGCACCTATCTCGAGGACACGCTCTGCGTCGCGGCGATGTATCGCTGCATCCTCAGGATGCTCTATCGCCTGCGCCGCTCCAACCAGCGCTGGCGGCGCTATGCGGCGATGCTGGTGAACGAGAACCGCTGGCGGGCGCAGCGTTACGGCATCGACGAGGGCCTGGTCGATTTCGGCAAGGGCGAGATCGCCGCCGTGCCCGGCCTGATCGAGGAGATCATTGACCTGGTGACGCCGGATGCCCAATTCTTCGGCTGCGAGAGGGAGCTGGCGCATGCGCGCAAGATCCTCGCGCGCGGCACCAGCGCCCACCGCCAGGTGGCGGCCTATCGCCGGGCGGTGGATGACGGCATGGAGCATGATCTGGCCCTCCGACAGGTGGTCGATCAACTCATCAAAGAGACCCTGGCTTTCGAATGAGGTCCCCAATGGACGACAAGACCCGCACCGAGTTGGAGGCCGCGGCGTTCCGCCGGCTGGTCCAGCATCTGCGCGAGCGCACCGACGTGCAGAATATCGATCTGATGAACCTCGCCGGCTTCTGCCGCAACTGCTTGTCGCGCTGGTACCGCGAGGCGTCGGAAGCGGCCGGCACGCCGGTCAGCGACCCGCAGGCGCGCGAAATCGTCTACGGCATGACCTACGAAGAATGGAAGGCCAAATACCAGAAGGAAGCGACGCCGGCGCAGCAGCAGGCTTTCAAGGACACGCACAAGCATTGAACGAAATGCACGATCGTCATCCCAGCCTTGAGCCGGGATCCATTTGTCCGCCGCACGGACCGCTGATGCATGGACCCCGGCTCAAGGCCGGGGTGACGAAAGAGTAGCGGGGCCATCGCGCAGTGAAAGACGACGACACATGACCGCCACACCTTTGCTCGACCCGACCCTTCTGTTGCCGGCGCTGCTGGCGGCTGCCGCCTATACGCTCACCCCAGGCCCCGCCTTCCTGGCGCTGCTCGGAATCGGCGCGGTGCAGGGGCGCCGCGCCGGGGTCGGATTCCTGGTTGGGCATCTGGCCGGCGACGTCACCTGGGCTTCGCTGGCATTGGTCGCCATCATCGGTGCGCAATCGCTCGGCACGGCGGTGTTCGACCTGCTGGGCCTCGCCTGCGGCGGGTATCTCTGCTGGCTGGGCTGGCAGGCGGCGAGCGCGAAGCGCGGCTCGGACGCGCTGGCCAGTCTCGGCGCCACGCGGCCGCTGCTGCGTGGCCTGGCCTTCGGCCTGATGAATCCCAAAGGCTATCCGGTGGCGGTCGCCACCTTCACCTCTCTGCTGGCTGGGCGGTCGCAGGATCTGAGCTGGGAGCGCATGCCGGTGCTGCTGCTGGCCGCTTTCGCTGGCTTCATCCTGGCAGATGTCGCGCTCGCCTGGCTGATCGGCGCGGGGCTGGTGCGGCGCTTCTACCGCCGCCACCAGCTCTGGGTGACGCGCGCCTCGGGCCTGCTGTTCATCGGCTTCGGCCTCAATGCGCTGTGGCACTCGACGCTGGGGCTGTGGGGCGCGTTCCGGCGGGCGTGACGCCCACTCCCTAGCTGCGCAGCACGCTCTTCAGGAAGGCCTGCACCTCGCCGCGCAGGCGGTCGGACTGGCTCAGCAGCATGCGCGCGGCATCGGTCAGCAACTCGGCGCTGGCGCCTGACTGGCCGGCGGCCTGGCGCACGTCCTCGATCTTCGCGGTGGTCGACTCCGTCGCCCGCGACATGCTCTGCGCGCTCTGCGCGATCTCGCTGGTGGCCGCACCCTGCTGCTGGACGGCGTGGCTGATCTCGTCGGAGATCGCTTTGATCTGGTTGATGATCTCGGCGATGCTGCCGATGGCGCCGACGGCGCGGCCGGTGGCGCCCTGGATGGCGCCGATCTGGGCCGAGATTTCCTCGGTCGCCTTGGCGGTCTGGGTGGCGAGGTTTTTCACCTCCGAGGCGACGACCGCGAAGCCCTTGCCCGCCTCTCCGGCGCGTGCCGCCTCGATCGTGGCATTGAGCGCCAGCAGGTTGGTCTGGCCGGCGATCTCGTTGATCAGCTTGATGATGTCGCCGATCTTCTGCGCCGCGATAGAGAGCTCCTGCACCGATTGGCTGGTGCCTTCGGCCTGGGTGACCGCCTCGGCGGTGATCTCGGTGGAGCGCTGCGCCTGGTGCAGGATCGACGAGACGGAGGAGCTCAGCTCCTGCGCCGCCTGGGAGATCGACTGCGCCTCGGACAGCGCGTTGCGCGAGGTGTCGGCCGCCGCCACGGCATTGCTGGCGGAGTGGTGGGTCTGGGTCGCCATCTCCTCGACCAGCTTGGCCGCCTGCTGCGACTTGGCCGACACGTCGTCGACCAGCACGCTGACCGCCTGTTCGAAGCGGCTGGCAATGTCGGCCAGCATCTTGTCGCGCTCGGCCTTGGCCTGGGCCTGGGCCTCGATTTCGTGCTGGCTGGCGCGGCGGGCGACTTCGGTCGCTTCGTTCGCCGATTGCAGCGCCAGTTCGCCGTGGGTCAGCGCCTGCGCCAGGTAACGCGCCACCAGCATCAGCACGCCGGCCTCGATCAGCACGATCACCGCGTGCAGCACGACGCGGAAGAACGCCGCGCCATCCGGAAAGACGAGGGCTGGCAGGGCGAAGTTCAGAACCAGATGATGCACCGCCACGGTGACGGTGCCGGCCAGCACCACGCGCCAGTCGCAAAAGGCGACCAGCATCGCCAAGGCGGCGAAGAAATACATGTGGATGTCGATCTGCCAGGCCTGGCCGCGCATCGCGGCGAGCAGGCAGGCGATGGTCAGCATCATCGCGACGGCGAGAAACAGCCGCTGCGACAGGCCCTCGGCCCGCCAGGCCATCACGCCGGTCGCGGCGGCGATGACGGCCATGGTGCCGCTGGTCCAGCCGAGCCCGCCCTGCATCAGCCATTCCAGGCCGAGGACGATGGGCAGGTGGGCGGCGATGTAGATGGCGAGGAAGCGCGCCGTGCGGGCGCGCAAGGCTTCAACCGCGTGCATTGGTGATTATCCCAAGATTGGATTGCAGGCAGCCGGCCGCGCCGTCGAAGCGCAGGACCAGCCAGGCCCCGGAAGCGTAGAGCCGATCGACGAAACCCGGTTCGGTCGAGACGGCGTAAACCGCAGTCGCAGACCCGCCGAAGGCTGATCCACCGGCGGCGGCAACAACCTGGAGCGCGGCCCCGCCCGGCGCGATGACCGCCACCCGGTCGGTATCCGCAGGCAGGAATTGCGGCGCCGCCAGGGCGGCCATGCCGAAGGCCAGCAGGACGGTCGCCGGCAGTGCCGATCTCAGTGTCGTCGAGCGTTTCATAATCGGTGACAAGGCCCTGGGCGCCGATCTGCGCAGTCGCTTCTATTTGCCTCCCGGGCGGTAAAGGGCGGGTTAAGAGCGGATTGGGGGCGTCCCGGCGCGCGCCCGCCGGCTGGGCCAGACGATGACCCCGAGGCCGGTCAGGATCACGCCGCCCCCGGCCAGCAGGGCCGGCGGCAGGGCCTCGCCCAGGGCGAGGGCGCCGGTCGCCACCCCGATGGCCGGCATCAGCAGGGTGAACGGCAGCAATTGGTCGATCCGGTTGCGGACCAGCAGCTTGTACCAGAGCATGTAGCCGGCGGCGAAGCCGATGAGGGCGATGGCCACCAGCCCGGCCCAATCGGGCAGGCTGGCGCGGGCGAGCCAGCCCAGGTGATCCTGCTCCAGCAGCAGGCTGGCCAGCAGGGCCTGCGGCCAGGCGTGCCGGGCCATCGCCGTGTAGAAGACGGCACCGCTGTCCTTGCAGTGCAGGCGGATGAGCACCTGCGCCGCCGCCCAGGACAGCGCGCAGCCGGTGACCGCCGCCACCCCGGCCCAGGACCCGACCTGGTCCGGCGCGCCGATCACCACCGCCACGCCGGCCAGCGCGAGCAGGCAGCCGGCGCCGTTGCGGAGACTCGGGCGGTCGAGGCGCATCGCCCAGGACAGCAGCACGGCGAAGGGCACCGTCGATTGCAGCAGGAGGTTGGCCGTCGAGGCCGGCAGCAGGCTGAGGCCGATCGCCAGCAGGCCGCTTTGCAGGCTGCCGCCCAGCGCCGCGATCAGCATCATCCACAGGAACGGGGTGCGCGATTTCGGCGCGATGGGGCTCATGGTCAGCGCGATGATGCCATAGACCAGCGCGATGAACAGGATCGGCGGAAATGCCGCCATGCTAGGCTTCATCAGCGTCAGGCCGATTCCCCAGATCAGCTGGACCACGACCGCCCAGCCCACATCGCGCAAGGTCATTTAGCTCCGCCGCCTGCTGCCCGAATGCGACAATGCCCTGCCAGCGGCCGGTCCTACAAGCAAGCAGCCTCCACAAGCAACACACGTTATCCACGTTATCCACAGGCGCAGATTGCTTGTGAGGCCATGTGCGGCGGGACTAGAGTCGCGCGCATCCCGATTCGCTCCCGGGTCGGAATTTCGTGCATTTATGAGGAATATCATGGCGGATGCGGGCGGCATTGCTGCGGACCGGCTGAAATCCTTCATCGAGCGCATCGAGCGCCTGGAGGAGGAGAAGGCCGCCATCGCCGGCGACATCCGCGAGGTCTATTCCGAGGCGAAATCGACCGGTTTCGAAACCAAGATCATGCGGCAGGTGATCCGGTTGCGCAAAATGGAGGCGCATGACCGCGAGGAGCAGGAGCAGCTGCTCGACCTCTACAAGCGCGCCATCGGCATGATGGGCTGAGCGTCCACCCTTCGTCGGAGAAGCGGGTTTCACCGCTGGCCGGGCTGCTATGATGCAGCCATGGCGGATCTGTCAGGCATCACCGTCATCGAGGAGGCGGAACTCGCCTCCGACGTCGTCCGCGCGGCGCTTGCCTATTGGCGCAGCAAGGCGCGCGACGGTCGTCCGCCCGCGCGTTCCACGCTGGATCCCGCCGAGATTCCGCGGCTGCTGCCGCATGTGATGCTGAAGGAAGTCCGGCGCGACCCCTGGGACTTCCGCTATCGCGTCGTCGGCACCAGCGTGCGGGAGCATTCGCGCAGCGACTGGAGCGGCAAGTGGATGTCCGAGCTGCCGGGCCAGGATCAGCACTCCGTCATCTACCGGGTGGCGCGCATGGTGGCGGATAGCGGCGCGCCGCTGATCTATCGCCCGCCCTATGTCGGCCCGCACAAGGAATTCAAGGTCTGCGAGGCGGCCGTTCTGCCCTGGACGGACGAAGCCGGCGCGATCGACCGGCTGATGATCGTGGTCGATTTCCTGACCGCGATCTAGTCGCGCGGCCCCGCATGATGGCAGGCGACGTGATGGCTCGGCCCCGCGGGGAGCAGCTCCGGCATCTGCTGGGCGCAAATCTCGGTCGCCCGCGGGCAGCGGGTGCGGAACGGGCAGCCTGACGGCGGATTGAGTGGCGAGGGCAAGTCGCCCTTCAGCACGATGCGGTCCTTCTGCCGCTCCAGGTCGGGGTCGGGGATCGGCACCGCCGAGTTCAGCGCCTGGGTATAGGGATGCAGCGGGTTGGCGTAGATCGAATCGCGGTCGGCGATCTCCATCACCTTGCCGAGATAAAGCACCATGATGCGGTGGCTGATGTGCCGCACGACCGAGAGATTGTGCGAGATGAAGATGAGCGACATGCCCGTCTCCGCCTGCAGATCCATCAGCAAATTGACGATCTGCGCCTGGATCGAGACGTCAAGGGCGGAGACCGGCTCATCACAGACGATCATGCGCGGGTTGTTGATCATCGCCCGCGCGATCCCGATGCGCTGGCACTGGCCGCCGGAGAATTCATGCGGGTAGCGGTTGATCTGGTTCGGCAGCAGGCCGACCTTGGCCATCATCTGGCGCACGCGCTCCTTCACCTCGTTGCCGCTCATGTTCGGGTTGAAGGTCGTGAGGGGCTCGGCGATGATCTGGCCGACGGTCATGCGTGGATTGAGCGAGGCCAGCGGGTCCTGGAAGATGATCTGCATGTTGCGGCGCTTTTCCTGCATCGCCGCGTGGTCGAGGGTATGCAGATCCTCGCCCAGCCAAACCACCCGGCCCTTGGTGGCGGGCAGCAGGCGCAGCACGGCGCGGCCGAGGGTGGATTTGCCACAACCGGATTCGCCGACCAGGCCCAGCGTCTCACCGGGCTTGAGGTCGAAGGTGACGCCGTCGACCGCCTTCACCACAGCCGGGGGGCCGGCGAACAGGCCCTTGCGCGAGACGTCGAAATGGACCTTCAGATCCTGGACGGAGAGTAACGGGGCGGCGCTCATAGGGCCTCCAGATGGCAAGCCTTGGCGCGATCTGGGCTGACCGGGCGCAGCGGCGGCCGTTCGACAGCGCAGCGATCAAAGGCATAGACGCATCGGTCGCGGAAGGTGCAGCCCTCCGGCAGGCGCTGCAAATTGGGCGGCTGGCCGCCGATGGTCTGCAGCCTTTCGGCGCGCGCCTCGTCCAGGCGCGGCATGGAGCGCAGCAGGCCCTGCGTATAGGGATGTTGCGGCGTCTTGAACAGCGGCCCGGCATCGGCGCGCTCGGCGACCGCGCCGGCGTACATGACCATGACCCGGTCGGCCAGGCCTGCGATGACGCCGAGGTCGTGGGTGATGAGAGCGATGGCCATCCCGGTCTCGCGCCTCAGCTTGCCGAGAAGATCGAGAATCTGCGCCTGCACGGTGACGTCCAGCGCCGTGGTCGGCTCGTCGGCGATCAGCAACTCGGGCTCGCACAAGAGCGCCATTGCGATCATGACGCGCTGGCGCATGCCGCCGGAAAACTCGTGCGGGTACATGTGCACCCGGCGTTTGGCTTCCGGGATCTGCACGACCTCCAGCATCTCGATGGCCGCCGCCAGCGCCGCGTCCTGGCTCATGCCGCGATGCGTCTCCAGCACCTCGGTCATCTGCCGCCTGACCGAGAGGTACGGATTGAGCGAGGTCATCGGGTCCTGGAAGATCATCGACATCTTCACGCCGCGGACCTTGTTCAGCGCCGCGACCGGGATGTTGAGGATCTCCTGGCCCTTGAACTTCACGCTGCCCTGGGCGCGGCCGTTCTTGGCGAGCAGGCCCATGATCGACATGAAGATCTGGCTCTTGCCCGAGCCGGATTCGCCGACGATGCCGAGCGTCTCTCCGGGGCGGATCGCGAAGGTCACGTCATTGACCGCGCGCACCGGGCCTTCCGGGGTCGAGAAGCTGGTCTTGAGGCCCTGGACGTCGAGGAC